>JAHECI010000068.1:4766-12536 GCA_024641825.1 Desulfobacterales bacterium
TCAGTAATTACAGCCCCCTTCCTGGCCGACCAAATGCCGCCATTGACTCATAATCTCTGCCCGGCTGTTGGCGCTTCCAATGCGCTGTGAATAGACTCTGTAAACGATATAAGCCCCGCCTGCACCGGCGCCTTTTCCTTTGCCCTCGTATCCTGCGGACATCTGGATGGCACTTCCGGTGGACAGCTGGGTGGCGCCGTAGATGCTTAAATTGGTGTGGGGACCTGTGTCTGTACTGTATATTCTGATATCCCTTTCCGAATCAGAAGGATAGTCGCCGGTGGGTTCAGACTCCTGGAGCCAGAAATCCTTGGTGTACACCCGGACGTCGGTGCCGATATCCAGATATCCGACCCCTTCGTTAAAGGTGGAAAAACCGACGGGGCAGGCAATATTCTGCTCCAGCAATTCGAACCCCACCTCGGTTCCGCCGTCGGCTTCATAGAGCGCCTGTTTATGACGATCATCGTTCCCGGCAATCTGTACTTCGATGCTCGAAGTCATGGTAGCGGAAATCCCCAAAAGGGTCAAAAGCGCCAGCAGGATCAACGCCAGCACGGTAATGGAACCATTTTCGGTGTTCGGAATATTTTTTTCGATGCTTAAAAACATGCTTACCAGTCCGCTCTCATACAGGTCAGTCGGGAGATTTTTCCCTTCCCGGTTACTGTTACGACGATCTGTTTTGTGTTGGGAACCGGGGTGTTGTCGGCGACATCCCACCTGACGGTATACCCGTCTGAAGTTGTTTGCACATGGGTATTTCCGGCCGAATCCACACCGGTTGGATTTCCAGCCGCTTCAAGCCAGGGATCGGAAAAGGCCAGTGCCTTTAGTTCTTCCATCTTGTCCTGGGCCCAGTTCATCCGGGTGGTCATTTGACCCGCCGCTGAATTCACCTGAATGGCAGAGGTCTGCATGGCGGCAACACCCAGCAAACCCACGGCCAGTATGGAAATGGCGATCACCACTTCGATGAGTGTGAAACCGGCATCGTTTTCCATGGCTCTGATTTCAGTTCCCCGTTTTTTATGATCTGCCGGACGTAATTTCATCCCATCATCCTAGATGCCCAAATTTCGGCATTTGATAAACGTTGTCATCGACTTACGGCTGAAATTGTCATTTTGCGCACCCAGAATCTGGGTCCCTTGCTGGTTATAATAGAGGTTGTTATCCTTGGAAGCTCTCAACGCCCGGCTGGTTCGGGCCACGATGGTTATCTCAACGGACCTGATATCCGTCAGGGTTGCGGTGGTATTCCCGTCGGCGTCCAGATAGACAAAATCAAGGGCATCGATATTTTCAGCTACCACCTGATTCCCGCCGCCGGTATTCCTGACAAGATTGTTGTCGGACAGCCCATAGACGATGCTTTCATTGGGATCATTGGTCGCCCCATCCGGGTCACTGCCGTCTGCATCACCCCGAACATCCTCTGTAAAACTCATAGAATTGGCATTTGCCGTAACAATTCCGGCCCCGGCATTGCCCGTGGGATCGCACCCCGCCATCCGGATTTCCTTGGTCATGTAAAACATTGCAGCCCGGATATTCTGCTGCATGGCGGCAACTTCCTCCTGCATCAAATATGATTTATGCTGGGACTGAAACGTCGAATAGATACCCCCGAGAACCAGTAAAAATACGGTCATAGCGATCATAAGTTCGATGAGGGTAAGGCCCTGATTTGAAAGTCTTGCAAATTTCAGTGTCTGTTTTAACGTCATTCCCATGAACTCCCACCGACCCATTTCTGCAATTTAATCACCCCGGAAGACAACGGACCGACTTTGTAATAGGCGGTACTCCCGGAATTTGACAGGTACGCATACCCTGCATTGCTCGTCCCCCGGGAATTGAACGTTATGGTTGCAACGGCAAAGGTTTCATTGCCCGGGCCGTTAAAATTTACACCACTGCCGTAATCCCCCAGAACAACGGTTTTGTTCAACGCACCGCTTAAAACATACTGATCCGGATCGGTGCTATAGGTAACCGAGCAATCTTGATTGGACTTAACCGCCGTCATTTTTGCCAGCTGCATATTGGAATAAAGGTCTCTGGCCGCACTTTTCAGACGATATTTTGGCAGCCAGCTCATAAAATTGGGCACGCCGATGGCAACGAATATACCGATTACAACAATCACAACCAGAAGTTCAATGAGTGTAACTCCTGAATTTTTCTTGACAATTCGCATATTGATAGCGTGATTCTAAAAAATATATTCCGATTGATTGCCGGTTTTAAGATTCCGATCCTAATAATCATACAATTTTCATGCCAGAAAACTCACCTGTATTGAGGGCGTTAAAAAACAGGCACAGTCAACCTGTATTCTGACGATATGATTTTGATATTATTAACAATAATCGAAAATTTTTTGAGGATTTTAGAATTGAAAACTTCGGTTTGAAATGACGCCATGCCATAAAAACTATTAAATTATTTAATAGCACTATTAAATTATTTAATTTATCTGCTGCGGATGTATTCCACCGCATTTTGAAAAATACGCAGGCCGACGGTGGCGTTGTTTTCCCCCATGTCGTCCCCGCGTTTTAGGGTTTCCTTGATGCGGGTCCAGTCGGGGTGGTTGGTCCAGTGGTTAAAGGCTTCGGGATGGGGCATGAGACCGAAAATCCGACCGCTGGGGTCACAGATTCCGGCAATATCATAAACAGAACCGTTGGGATTGAACGGAAATTCCAGATCTGCAAACCTGCCGTCGGGCATGGCATATCGGGCCACCACCTGATTTTCGTCGATCAAACGTCGTATGGCGGATTCGTCCGCATAAAATTTTCCTTCACCGTGTCGTACGGGCAGTTCCAAGGTATCCAGACCCACGGTAAATATGCAGGGGGATGTTGAAGCAATCTTCAGGGTAACCCATTGGTCTCTGAAATTTCCACAGTCGTTGAAGGTCAGGGCGACGGATCGTTGGGTGTAGTCACGGTCAAACCCCGGTAAAAGGCCCAGGTTGACCAGGGTCTGGAATCCATTGCAGATGCCGAGGACAAGATTTCCGGCATCGATAAATTCCAGGATTTTTTCCCCCAGATTGGTTTTCATACGGACCGCCTGGACGACACCTGCACCGTGATCGTCTCCCCAGCTGAACCCGCCGCCGAACACCATAATCTGAAAATCCTTCAACCCGACGGTTCCGTCAATCAGCGCGTTGATATGAACCCTTCGCGCATCTGCACCGGAAAGCTTCAACGCATACGCGGTCTCATGATCGCAGTTCAGGCCGTATCCGGTGAGCACAAGGGCCCTTACATTATTCATATCAATTCTCCGAACGGTTTTTTCCAGGCGGCCTTGAGATCCTGAACCGAAACGTCCATGATGCGCCGGTTGTCAATCCCCTGGATTAAAAATTCCGGGGTCTCGGTGACAACCCCGATGCAACTGCAGGCAAGCCCGTTGAAAATTTCTTCAAAAACCTCCCGGTTCTTCGGGTCGATGGTGACGATAAAGCGGCCGGCGGATTCGGAAAACAGAATCAAATCGTTCCGGTGGATCTGTTCGGCAGGGACACGCCCCATATCCACCGACATGCCGAGATTACCGGCCATGGCAACCATGGCAAGGTGTACCCCAAGGCCCCCGCGATAGATGCCGTGGGCCGAAGCGACGATCTCTTTGTCGACGGCGTCGCCCAATGCCTTGTATAACACCAAAAACTCGTCGGGAATCACTTTGGGAACATTCAGCCCCACATACCCGAAATGGGCATAGTATTCGGACCCGCCGAGTTCGTTACGGGTGGTCCCCAGGATATACACCAGATCTCCGGGCACCTTGCTGTCCATGGTCACGCATTTGGTGATGTCCCCCACCACCGATGTGGTGGAAAATTGAAGGGTCTCGAGAGCCGAAACCTTGTGGGTTTCGCCGTAACGCCCCGGAAGATGCCCGTCAACGTACATACTGTCTTTGCCGGAAAGGAGCGGGATCTCGTAGGCCATACAGATTTCACGCAGAGCCCGGCAGGATCTCACAAGCTGGGCTGCCTTGAATTTGCCGTCCGGATTGTCCTGGGGATGGAATTGAATATTGGGCCAGCAGAAATTATCGACCCCGCCGATATGTTCCAAGTCCGCACCGACGGCAACCAGCCTCCGAACCGCTTCGTCAACCGTACAGGTCGTCATGTGATAGGCGTCTATGGCTGAATAAGCCGGCAGCAGCGCCTGTGAAAAAGCGAGTCCCTTTGGAGCATCGAGAACCGGTCGAATAACCGCTGCATCACTGTTGATATCACGCTCCAAACCCACCAGAGGCTTAATGACGCTGGTGCCCTGAACTTCATGGTCATACTGCCGCGTGATCCATTCCTTGGAACAGATATTGGGACGTGAAAGCAGGTCCTGGAGTAACTTTTCGTAATCATCGGGCGCCGTTAACACCGGCTCGAACAGACCGCGTCGTTCCGGTGTCAGCCATTGGGCATCAAACGTCCATTGGGGGAAACCCGACGTCAATAAATCCATGTCCACATAGGCACAGGTCCGGCCGTCATAGGTGACATGAAGTTTGCCGGAATCCGTGTATTGTCCGATAACCGTGCTCTCCACCGCATGCATCTTCGACATTTCCATAAATCGCTGGAGATCTTCGGGCCTCACCGCCACGGTCATCCTTTCCTGGGATTCGGAGACCCATATCTCCCACTGGTCCAGCCCCTCGTATTTCAAGGGGACCTTTTCCAGCTGGATTTCGCATCCGTTGCTGAAGCGGGCCGATTCCCCCACTGACGATGAAAGCCCGCCGCCGCCGTTGTCTGTAATAAACTGTATCAATCCCTCGTCCCGGGCTTCCAAAAGAAAGTCATGCATTTTTTTCTGGGTATACGGATCTCCGATCTGAACATGACCTGCCGGCGTGTGCTCGGAGAACGTCTCCGAAGAGGCGGTCACGCCGTGGATTCCATCCTTGCCCACCCGACCGCCACACATGATAACCAGCTCGTTGGCTGCGGTCTTCTTTTGTTCCGCCGGGCGTCCTTTGACCAGGGCCGGCATAATCCCCACTGCGGTCACAAAGACCAGGCATTTCCCCAGGTATCCCGGGTCAAAAAGAACCTGGCCGAAGGTGGTGGGGATTCCGCTCTTGTTGCCGCCGTCACGCACACCTTCGATGACGCCGTCCAAAAGTCGTCTCGGATGGAGGTGCGGTTTAAGGCTCCCGCTGTAATCTCTGGGTCCGACACAAAAACCGTAACCGCCCATCACCAGCTTGGATCCCAAACCCGTCCCCAAAGGATCACGGTAAACCCCCACGATGCCGGTGATGGCTCCGCCGTAGGCTTCCATGTTGGATGGAGAATTATGGGTTTCTCCGGTAATGACGTAGTAATGTTCGTCGTCGAAACGCCCGACACCGGCATTATCCCACAACACCGATACCACCCAGGGTTTTCTTTCCTTTAATGTCAGGGTCGGCATCTCGATACACGTTTTAAAAAGATTGTCCACCGTATCCGTTTCACCGGTGACAAGATCCTTGTAGCGAAACAATCCTCGAAAGGTATTGTGGTTGCAGTGATCACTTCTGGCCTGGGAAATATATTCGAGTTCGATATCTGTTGGATCCGACAGCCCCTTTGCCGCCCTTTCGGCCTGGACGTTTTCGTTCAAGAAATAGGATCTTATGAAGGGGATATCGGCGGGATTCAATGCCAGACTCCGTTGATCACTGATCTCCTTCAGGGAAGCGTCCGAATGGACGGGAACGGTGGTGACCGTCGGTGTATGGTCGAGAATCACCTTTGGGATGATACTACCGATCCCCTCTACCGGATCCCATTCATCGGCCGGAAAAATTTTCCACTGCTGGATAATGTCATTGGCCAGAAGTTCGCCGGCAACCATATTGACCGCTTCGAAGGTCAGACCCGACCCTTTGAGACAATACCGTTTTGAAGTATAGATGGCTTCGTTGGGACCGAATTTTATCCCCAGAATATCTTCCACCGCCTCGACGGCGGTACTCCCCGGATTATCTCTGACCCCCGGGCGGAAGCCCACCCAGATGGTCCAGTCAAAATCGATCTGAAGGGAATCATAATCGGAGACCTGGGTCACAGGGTTTGTAAAGATTTCGGTTTGAACGGTTTTCAGCTGTTCGGCTGAAAGGCCCGCATCGATGGTAATGACCTGAATGCTGCGGACATGGGTCAGCTCAATCCCAAAATAGTTTTTCGCCTTCTGGCGAATTCCATGGCCTTCGGCATCAAAAAGATCCGATTTCAGTGCAATTTCGAGTCTGTATGGCATCAACTTAAGAACACCCGTGCAATATCATTATAAAAAACATATATCATCAGCAGAATCAGCACAAATATCCCGGCTTGTTGGGCGATCTCGCGTATCTTTATGCTCACCGGGCGTCCCGTGACCGCCTCGATAAAAAAGAACAAAAGATGTCCGCCGTCCAAAACCGGTATGGGAAGAAAATTTAGAATCGCAAGATTTATGCTGATAAGGGCAATGAAAAAAATCAAGTTGATCGCCCCTTCCCTGGCCTCCTGCCCCGCCATCTGGGCTATCATTATCGGGCCGCCCAGTGTTTTTGGCGACACCGTTCCCTGAAAAAGTTTTACAACTCCCTTAATGGTCAAGGCTGTTATTTGATAGGTTTGTTTGAAGCTCTGTGAGAGGGCCTGAAAAACGTTCAAATCCTGGGTAAAGAAATCACCGGAAGCGGTCACCCCGATGACATAGCGCTCCATATCCTCGTTGAATATATTTTTAAATATTTGAGGTTCCGGCGTAACGTCCACAACCGGCATGGAATTGTCGCGAAGCACAGATATGGACAGGGTCTTTCCGTTGCTCGTGGTAATCATCTTGGCCATATCTTCCCAGCTTGAAATCTTCGCGCCGTCGATGGAAACCACCAGATCACCCGCTTTCAACCCTGCCCTGTAAGCGGGGGTATCTTCCTTGACCTCTCCAATGGAGGGTTTTAATATTAACATGCCCGATATTTGAAAAATACCGTAGAAAATGATCAGAGCCAGAAGAATATTAAAAAAGGGCCCGGCGGCGACAATTAAAATCCGTTTAAAGACATGTTTGTGCGTAAAAGAGAGGGGAATATCAGCGGGATCCAAGTCGGCATCCGGTTGTTCACCCACCATTTTGACATATCCGCCCAGGGGGATGGCGGATATCCGATAATCGGTGATGCCGATCTTTTTACCGAACATTTTGGGACCAAAGCCGAGTGAAAATGTCTCCACCCCCACACCCAGCAACCGTGCCACAAGGAAATGCCCCAGTTCATGAAAAAATATCAGTACACCCAGTACGATGACCAATGCAAATATATTAACACTCATTTTGTTTCTCTGAATTCCCAATCCGGTCGAACCGGATAAGAAAATTTTTTCTTTTACCTAAGTTAGAAGATCTCTGGGGAAGAGATCGGTACAGATCGAGCTAAAAATCGCTCCCTTTAGGTTTTATATATTACGAGATACGAATAGTTTTTTAACGATAATATCACAAATACCCCAACATAGTAAAGAACCAGACATGGATAAATAACGGGGCGTTTCCATGGCCGCCCATCCGGATTTCGTTATTCCGAATTCCGTATCAGGGCTTGGGCCTGTTCTCTGGCCCACCGGTCTGCTCGAAGAATATCCTGAAGGGTCGGATCTGCAATGACCGTATGCTGGTCCATGGTTTCCCGAATAACCTCCGGTATTTTCAAAAAGGAGATGCGTTTTTCTAAAAAAGCCTCCACAGC
>JAHECI010000381.1 GCA_024641825.1 Desulfobacterales bacterium
AACATATCCTTGATCTTCGAAACATTATCGCTCCGTTGACTTTTTTAAAAGTGACACAGGAATTCGAAGCACTGAAGCCCGGAGAGATACTTGAAATTCTGGCCAAAGATCAGGACACCCGCAAAGAACTTTTTAAGGTGTTAAAAGCGTTTCACTATCGGTTGATGGGGATTGAGGAAGAACGCTCATTTTATCGTATCCGTTTAATGCGATCATGAAAAACCGTTCGTAAAATAATTTTAAAGTCGACCAAAAATCAATCAACAAAAGGAGGCGACCATGTCAGAATTGGATTTAAATGCCATTGAACCGGCAAATACGGTAGATGCCAGGGGCAGCGCTTGCCCGGGACCGCTTATGGAGGCTAAAAAGGGCATCGGAAAGGTCAAGGTGGGAGAAATACTGGAAATATATTCCAACGACTCCGGTACCCGCATCGATGTTCCCGCCTGGGCAAAAAAAGTGGGTCATGAGTATCTGGGAGTGTTGCAGGGCGACGGTTATGACAAACTCTACGTCAGACGAAAAAAATAGGCAGGCGTATTATGGCGACCCAGGACAATCATGTTCGCGAGGGAAAGATTTTGATTTTGGCCACCGAAACCTGTGCGTATCCCGGCGCAGATTCCGTGGGGCAAGCACATTCGAGCTACGCGGCCAATACCTATATACTCAGGGTTCGTTCGCCGGTGCTCTTTCCGGAACAGTTCTATCTGGACTGTTTCAAGAAAGGTATCAGCGGTATCATCATCATGTCCTGTGGTGAGGAATGCCCGTATGAAGGCGCATACAAAGCTTTGGCCAAGAGAGTGGATCGGACCTATCAACTCATGAAAGCGCAGAATCTGGATCTTCGTCGATTACGCCTGACCGCTATCTGTACGGTATGCAACCGGGCCTTTCTCAATGAGGTCAATCAGATGAACGAAGTGGTCAGGGAACTGGGCCCCCCTCAGTTTAAAGAGGTGGCTTAAGGACAGAAGTTAAGAAGGTGAGAAGATCAGAAGTTCGGGAACCCTCAAAATCGCCGACTTTCTCACTTTCTGATTTTCTCACCTTCTTGTGTTTAACTGTCTTTGAAGAATGACGATTGGGAGAAATGTATGGAATCGAGTCATGTATTAACTGTTGATACACTGATTATCGGGGGCGGCATTGCCGGCCTTCAAGCCGCACTGGATCTCGCCGATCAGGACTTTAAGGTGGCAATCGTGGAAAAAGATACTTCCATCGGCGGCAAAATGATACGGCTTTCCAAGGTGTTTCCGACGCTCGACTGTTCCAGCTGTATCACGACCCCCAAAATGGCAGCGGCCGCACATCATGACAACATTACCATCTTCACCTATTGCAAGTTGAATTCCCTGGAACGCAATGGCAAAGATCTAACAGCTTCTGTAACGCAACATCCCCGGTACGTGGATCCGGACAATTGCATCGGCTGCCGTCAGTGCGAATACCGTTGTCCCATATATGTTGCGGATGAAGAAGAGGGGCAATTTTCCGCAAGAAAAGCCATTTATATCCCTTTTTCCAACGCCATACCCCAGATTGCGTTGATGGATGTTGAAAACTGCATTCTTTGCGGTAAGTGCCAAAAAGTCTGTCCCACAGCGGCCATCGATTATTTTCAAAAACCAGAAGATTTTATCATTAGCGCCAAAACAGCCATCTTGGCCACCGGTTTCGAACTGACGCCGCTTGAAAACAAGCAGCAGTACGGAAGCGGAAAAATACCGAATGTAATTACCTCGCTTCAGGCAGAAAGACTTTTAGCCCCCCATGGTCCGTACAACAGGGTTCTGCGACCGTCAGACGGGATGGAACCCGATTCCATTGCCTATATTCAATGTGCCGGTTCCCGGGACAAAAGTATGGGGATTTCCTACTGTTCTCGCGTTTGTTGCATGTATGCCATTAAACAGGCCATGTTGCTGTCCGGCTCACTGCCGCTGGCGGATATTACCATTTATTATATGGACATTCGTGCCTTTGGAAAAGGATACGAACAATTTTACCAGAATGCCAAGGCCATGGGCATAGAATTCGTCAAAGCCAAGGTTGCCGCAATCGATGAAGGCGAAAATGGGAGTGTTGCATTACACTATGAAGATCAATGCGTGGGCGGTGTCGTAACGGAAAATCATGACCTGGTGGTCCTTTCTTTGGGGATGATTCCTGACTGGAATCCGGAAGGTATTTGCCCGATTTCGGCGGCTTCGGATGGCTTTATTCAAACCGTTCGACCCAAAATTGCGCCGACCCGGACGGATATGAAAGGCGTTTTTGTGGCCGGCGCTGCCGCGGGTCCAAAAGACATTGTGGATTCCATTGCAGAAGCCGGGGCAGCGGCCATGGAAGCTGCAAAATATCTGGTGGAAATAAACAGCGATCGAGCTGCATAATTGAAGCGCCCTGCCGCTGCAGCTCAAAAAATGTGACCCAACCGCCTGATATTTTTAATTTAGCCTATGAAATCAGGAGATTAATGAATGTCGTCTGAAACTAAAGTTAAAACACACCCTGAAAAAGTAGGGGTATACATCTGTAACTGCGGCGGCAATATTTCCGATCATGTAGATGTGGAGGCGGTTCGTGATCGGGCGGAAAAAATCCCTGGAGTTTCGGTGGCTCGAACCAACATGTTCATGTGTTCGGACCCCGGCCAGGAACTGATTATGAAAGACCTTCGAGACGGAATCGTCGACCGGGTCGTTGTGGCTTCCTGTGCACCGAGCCTTCATGAAATGACCTTTCGAAGCGCCATATCCAGAGCCGGTAAAAACCCTTATATTTATGAGCATGCCAATATCAGAGAGCAGGTCAGCTGGGTTCACCACGGTGAAAAGGCCACGGATAAGGCAACGTTGCTTGTTGCAGCAGCCACTGCCAAAGCAGGCCTTCTAAAACCCCTTGAGCCTATTCGCATGGAAGCCCGGCGACATGCCACCGTTATCGGCGGCGGGGTTGCCGGGCTACGGGCGGCTAAAGATCTGGCCGACCGGGGAATTAAAGTCGTTATGATTGAAAAAACACCTTTTCTCGGTGGACAAACTGCGCAACTGGATCGGATTGCGCCCACCGGCGACCGGGCGGCGGATCTTATTACAGATCTTGCCGGACAGGTCCTGCGGGACGATTCCATTACGGTCCATACCTGCGCCAGTGTTGAAAAATTCGAAGGATATGTCGGCAATTTCAAACTCGGCGTCAAAAAACAGTCCGCCCAAACAGAAGCGGAGCAAATTCTTGCGCAATTGAAAACTTCCGGGAAAAACCCGGGTGAGTTTATTCCATTTGCGGGTCTGTACCCCTGGCCCCCGCCGGCTTCAGATGAGAA
>JAHECI010000382.1 GCA_024641825.1 Desulfobacterales bacterium
AACCGATAACCGGGTTCGGATAAAATACTATCCCGGGGGGGTTATGGGCGACGACAAGGCGGTGCTGCGCAAGATCCGTATCGGCCAACTCCAAGGCGGTGCCTTTGTCGGCGGAAGTCTGTCCGAGTTTTATCGTGACAATCAAATTTACAGCCTGCCGCTGTTTTTCAGATCTTTCAAGGAAATCGATTATGTCCGTGAACACCTGGACAAGCGGATTATGGACGGTTTTGAAAAAGGCGGGTTTGTGACCTTCGGCTTCGCCGAGGGCGGATTTGCCTATGTCATGTCCACCGTACCCATACGAACCGTCGAAGAGATGCGTGGGCAGAAAGTCTGGATTCCGGACAATGATTCAATGATTCTGGAAGCGGTCAAGGCCTTTGACATCACACCCATTCCGTTGTCCATCGCGGATGTGCGGGCCGGCCTGCAAACCGGTCTGATTAATACCGTAACCACTCCGCCCATAGGTGCTTTGGCGCTGCAATGGCATACTCAGATTAAATACCTGTTGGACGAGCCTTTTCTGTATATTTTTGGTGTGTTGGCCGTGGACCGTGATGCATTCCTTAAAATATCACCCGCCGATCAAAAGATCTTTCGTGAAATTATGGGTGATGTATTTAAAGCGCTTGACCGTCGCAACCGGGAAGACAATATCAAGGCCATGGAAACGCTGGGTAATCAGGGGATAGAGTTTGTCAAACCCTCCCCTGAAGCCCTGAAAAAATGGCGCCAAGACGCATCGGAAGTGCCGAAGCGGCTGGTTGAAACCGACCGGTTATCCCAGGAGATGGTGGATACTCTGGGAAATCTTCTCAAAGAGTATCGCAAAAAGGAGTAAAATTCCAATTGAGCCAAAAACCCCGTAAATCTTTTTTAGAGCGCGCACAGATGATCCTTTACCGGGTGGAAGATTCCATTCTGGTGGGGTTGCTGATGTTGATGATCACCCTGGCGGTTCTCCAGATCTTTCTTCGTAATCTGTTTGAAACCGGCATTGTCTGGAGTGACGTTCTGGTGCGTATCCTTGTATTATGGGTCGGACTCGCGGGAGCAATGGTGGCCAGCCGAAAGGGAAACCACATCAACATTGATATTATGGAACGGTTTCTGCCGGAACGGGCCAAAATTGTCGTCAATTTTGTCGTGGAACTGTTTACCGTTTTTATTTGTGCGATGGTTGCCTTTTACAGTATTCAGTTTGTACACATGGAGTTTGCCGACGGCGGAATGGCTTTTGCCAAAGTGCCGGTATGGTTATGCGAGGCGATTATTCCCTTTGCCTTTGTGGTTATCGCCATACGCTATGTTCTATTGTCAATTGTAAACCTCAAAAGAATCGTTAAATTTCGATCGTGATCCCATATATTTCCGCCCTGATATTGATTCTTTTCGCCATCCTGGGGACGCCGCTTTTTGTCGTCATTCTGGCGGTTGCCATGCTCGGGTTTCATTACCAGGGCGTTAATTTGTCCGTCATCGCCATTGAAATTTATCGCATTGCCGACACCCCGGTTCTGCTGGCACTGCCCCTGTTTACATTTGCCGGCTACCTATTGGGAGAGAGCCGGACGTCTCAACGCCTGGTAAGGCTTACCCGGGCCTTTATTGGATGGATGCCCGGAGGTCTGGCCATCGTCGCTTTTGTTGCCTGCGCGTTTTTTACCGCCTTTACCGGTGCCTCCGGTGTGACCATCGTGGCGCTGGGTGCGTTGCTGTATCCGGCGTTGACAGAGGCCGGGTACAGAGACAAATTCAGCATCGGCCTGGTGACATCTTCGGGCAGTTTGGGGCTGCTGTTGCCGCCCTCACTCCCGCTGATTCTTTACGGGATCATCGCACAACAGATGGACATCGGCGCCAATGTGGCCATCAGCGATCTGTTTCTTGCCGGGATTCTCCCGGCTTTGCTGATGGTGCTGATGCTCTCGTTTTGGAGCCTGTGGGAAAACCGTCGCAACCCCACGCCGATTAATTCATTTTCAGCAAAAGAAGCCGGTGCGGCCCTACGCGAGGCTATTTGGGAAATACCGCTGCCGGTGTTTGTTCTGGGGGGTATTTACGGCGGATTTTTTGCGATTTCCGAAGCTGCCGCAGTGACCGCAATGTATGTGATCGTTGTGGAGGTTTTTATATACAAAGAAATCAAGCTGTCACAGCTTCCATCAATTATGCGGGAATCCATGGTGATGGTGGGAGGGATCCTTCTTATTCTGGGCGTGGCGCTGGCATCGACCAATTTTTTAATCGATGCCGAAGTGCCCATGCACCTGTTCAATCTGATTCAGGCCCATGTCACCAACAAAATTGTCTTTCTGATTTTGCTGAACATTTTATTGTTGATACTCGGCGCGATTCTGGACATCTTTTCTGCTCTGGTCATTATGATCCCCATCATCCTGCCCGTGGCGGTCAATTACGGGATCGACCCGGTTCATCTGGGCATCATTTTTTTGGCCAACATGCAAATCGGCTATTTTACGCCGCCGGTGGGGATGAACCTATTTATTGCCAGCTACCGCTTCAATAAATCCATCACAGAACTCTACCAGGCGGCCATACCGTTTATGATCGTGCTGTTGATAGCGGTGCTGATCATTACTTACTGGCCGGCGTTGAGCCTGGTTTTCCTTCAAAGATAAACAATCTCGGAGCGTATCGTATTTGACCCGCAAAAGCCAGCCTTGACCGTCAAGGTTTTTGCAGAGCCCCTTCATAAGGATGTTTCCGAATTTTATTTCACAAAAAAAGTCTTGTAATTTTCATGGATTTAATATATTTTTTCTAAAATAAATGTTCCCTTCAACATTCAATCTCAATGCGGAGGTTTTTCCATGGTAAAACCTCCCAAAATGTGGGCGTTTTGCTCCAAACAGAATAAATAATGGCATGTTTGGAGCAAGATCACCCCGGCTGCTTGACAATACATCTTGGAAATACAGAGGAAATTTAAAAGTTAGTATAGACTAGTAACAACAATTATTGTTCATTGTCTGTAAATTACTTCAAAGCTTGAGACCTCTGCCCTGTTTCTGTTATTGTGGGGTTTACACCCAAAGACTGCCGACCCTGAATCTGCCCCAAAAAGACAAGCTCTGAAACACTCAACTCTATCAAACAATTCATCAAATTATTGTAATTCTTCAGGGACGTTTCGTTCGTTATCGGAAGTAAATATATTCCAATAAACAGCTACTGGAAAAACTTATATATTTGTTCGGTTTCGGGTTTTTCGAGTCGTGAGGATACCTGACACCTCTATGCTAATTAAGAGGCCAGTTTGATGTCGCGCTTGTCTAAAGTAATAATAGTAGGTTTGCTCATCGGTACCCTG
>JAHECI010000069.1:0-11214 GCA_024641825.1 Desulfobacterales bacterium
ACGGATATTCAGCAGAACACTCACCCTCGGCCTGAATGTATCGATGGTATCGAGCTGGAAACTGCTGACTTCCGCGACAACCACGTCGGCGGTTCCGTCCGTGTCCGCATACTCGATCAAAGGATTGCCGATATTTCCCCCCACAAAAACTTTAAATCCTGAGTTTTCGAGCATGCGCCCCAAAAGCCGTGTTGTTGTGGTCTTCCCGTTGGTACCGGATATGGCGATAACAGGCTCCCGGATGAATCGTGACGCCAGCTCGAGCTCTCCCAACACCGGAACGCCGTTTTCCTTGGCCCGTTCTATGGGCAAGATGGTATGGGGAACCCCCGGGCTGACAACAATGAAATCAGCCTGCTCGAAGGTTTCGATGGTATGCCGGCCCAGTTCCAGCCTAACGCCCATTTTTTGCACTTCAGCAAGATGGGATCCCAGGGTTTTTTCTTCAGCAATGTCGGTAACGGTCACCGAGGCACCTCTGTTTTTGGCAAACCGCGCCGTTGCCATACCGGATATGCCAAGGCCGACGATCAGAATGTTTTTTTTTGCAAGATCCATGAAATTTAGCAGGTTAAAGGTTGTAAATTAAGGTGTCGATAATGGCCGACACCGTATTGCCTTCATTTTTATCTGAGTTTCAGCGTACTCATGGAAATCAGCGCCAGTGCAATTGCGATGATCCAGAATCGAACAATGACCTTGGGTTCCGCCCATCCTTTGAGTTCAAAATGGTGGTGAAGGGGTGCCATTCGAAAAATCCTGCGTCCGTGGGTCATTTTAAAAAAGCCGACCTGAAAAATCACAGACAGGGTTTCAATGACAAAGAGCCCGCCCACCAGGGCCAGCAGTATCTCCTGTTTGGTGATAACCGCAACGGTACCGATGGCTGCGCCCAGGGCCAGGGAGCCCACATCCCCCATGAAAATTTGTGCGGGATATGAATTGAACCACAAAAAACCCAGGCCTGCTCCGGCCATCGCTCCGCAGAAGACGGCAATCTCTCCACTCCCTGCAACGTAATTGATCTGGAGATAATTGGCGATCTTGAAGTGCCCGGCCACATAGGCAAAAACCATATATGCCGCCGAAGCGATGATAAGAGGTCCGATGGCAAGCCCATCCAGCCCGTCGGTGATATTGACTGCATTTGAGGTGCCGATGATGACAAATGCAGCAAACAATATATATCCCCACCCGAGATCGGGTGATATATTTTTAAAAAAGGGAACGGTCACCCGGGTGGAAAAGTCCGGAACCGTGTAGACCAGAATCCCCGTAAGAATTGCCAGAATCGTTTGTAACAGAAATTTGTTTCGAACATTTAACCCCTTGCTCTGCTTCTTGATCTGCATGAGGTAGTCATCGATAAAACCGATGGCCCCATACCCCGCCGTCACCAGAAGGACGATCCAAACAAAATAATTGGTCAAATTGGTCCATAACAGGGTGGAAACAATGATTGAAAAAATGATCAGCGTTCCGCCCATGGTGGGCGTACCGGCCTTTTTAAGGTGTGTTTTCGGACCGTCGTCCCGGATATACTGTCCGATCTGCATATAACTCAATTTTCGAATCACCCAAGGCCCCAGCAAAAAGCAGATTAAAAACGCCGTCAAACTGGCATAGATGGTCCGGAACGTAATGTACCGGAATACGTTAAAAACCGATAGGGTCTTATGAAGCGGAAATAGTAGATGATATATCATGTGTTAATTATGCCTGAAGCGATAATACCTTGAAAAAGTTGAAATATTACATTCATTTTAATTGCCGGCCCAGCCCAGCAGCCCCTCGACAACCTTTTCCATGGCCATTCCCCTGGACCCTTTCACCAGAATCCAATCGCCGGCATCCAGCCGGCCGATGATGTCCGATAGGATCTCTTCCCGGGTTCCCTTGAAAATATTTCTGGAATCCATATGTTCTTCCAATGCACCGGTTACGACATTTTCGGCGTAGTCGCCGGTTACATAAATCCTTTCCATACCGGACCTGGCAGCTTTAGCGCCCAGATCCCGGTGCAGAGACTCGGCATGTTCCCCGAGCTCGAGCATGTCGCCTAAAATGAGAATTCCCCTGCCCCGGCCCTTTAATGACCGAAGGGTCTTGATGGCGGCCTCCATTGAACCCGGGTTGGCATTATAGGTGTCGTCGATGAGGTGGATCCCTTTGCCGGTTTTAAGAATGTTCATCCGCCCTGAAACCGGTTTAAAATCTTCCAGACCCGCCTTGATTTCACCGGCAGTCAGCCCCAAAAGATGGCCTACGGCCCCGGCTGCCAGGGCATTGGAAACCATGAAAACAGCCGGAGTTTTAAGATCCACCCGGATCCGTTCTTTGGGGAGCACCAGGACAAAAGAAAGTCCCCACGTTTTTTTCGTTATGGACTCGGCCCGGATGGCGGCATCTGCCGAAACGCCGAAGAACAAAACATTCATAGAGGTTGTATCCGCCAGCTTTAAAAGTCTGGGATCATCTGCATTGAGAACCGCCGTACCTCCCGGCTTAATTTTTCCCAGGAGTTCACCTTTGGCGTGCATGACGGCATCGAGGGAGCCCAACCCTTCAAGATGTGCAGGACCGATATTTGTAATAACCCCTAAATCCGGCAAACAGATTTGGGCGAGCCGTTCGATTTCTCCGGGTCTGTTCATGCCCAGTTCCAAAACCGCCCATTGATGGTCTCTGGTCAGATTCAGCAGGGTCAGGGGAAGCCCGATTTCGTTGTTTAAATTCCCTTGGGTCGACAATGTACAAAAACGACGGGAAACGACGCCGGTTATCATGTTTCGGGTGCTGGTCTTTCCGTTTGAGCCGGTTATGGCGATCACCGAAACCGGGGTGCGTTTTCTGTTATAGGCCGCAAGGTCGCCCAATGCTTTGCCGGTGTCATTGACCGTGATACACGTGATTCCCGGTGGTAACGATCCTAGTTCGGGCAGTGTGTGGGTTCTATTTTTTCCCAGCAGAAGTCCGCCCACGCCTTTTTTCATGACATCTTCAATAAAACTGTGCCCGTCATGAACGTCGCCTTTAATTGCGATAAAGAGGTCTTCAACCGATATGTTCCGAGAATCGATGGAGACCCCGGCAAACGTGTCATTGGCATCACCGCAAAAAAGTTCCCCGCCGGTGGCTTCGAGAATTTCGGCGGTGGTCCACGGTATCGGGGTGAGGCCCGGGGACTTCGGGGTGGCGGTTTGAGGTTCCGAACACCCACAAGATGTGTGGACAGAACCCGGGCCGTCGATCATTGAAAGTGCGTTTCCCGCTTCGACTCTGTCATCAAACAAAAGGGTCCGATCCCCGATAATTTGATAGGTTTCGTTGCCTTTGCCTGCGATCAGAACCGTATCTTGGGGCATTGAAGCCATCATTGCCAGCTGTATGGCCCTTCTCCGGTCGGGCTCCACAACGCATCCTTTTTTTTGAAACCCTGTGTTCAAATCCCATGGGGCATAGCGGTGCAACGGCAGATGTTGGGTTCCAGCCAGGATCTCATCGATGATGTCCATGGGAGACTCAGATCTTGGATTATCCGACGTAACAATGACAAGATCCGAAAGCCTTGCGGCGATTTCACCCATCTGGGGCCGCTTGGCCCTGTCCCGGTTGCCCCCGCAACCAAATACGCAGATAAGTCGACCCGGAACCGATGATCGTAACGCGGACAGCACATGTTCGAGGGCATCCGGTGTGTGGGCATAATCGACATATACAAACCGGTTGCGGTCATTGGGAATGGCTTCAAGACGCCCGGGGACGACGCTGACCGATTCAATGGCGTCTTTGATAATGTCCAATGAAACACCCAGGGCCATGCAGACACCGGTCGCACAGAGAATGTTTTCCAGATTATGTTCTCCCACCAGGCTCGATTTGAGCTCAAAAAATCCTTTGGGTGTAGAAATTCTGCCCGAAATTCCGGTGAGGTCGTGATGGAATTTTTCGGGCCATATACTGGTTTTGTCCGAAAAACCTGTGGAAAGAACAGAAATTTCATCCGATCTCGCCTCGAGCATGTGGATCAGCTGTTTTCCCCTTTCATCATTCTGATTGATTACGGCCACCCCCCGGTCATTCCCCGATTTGGGACCAAGGATGTCTGTAAAAAGTCTTTTTTTACATGACCAGTAAGAATCCATATCTTTGTGATAATCGAGGTGGTCCTGGGTCAGATTGGTAAAGACCCCCAGGTCGAATTTGCAGTTGTAAACCCGGTCCAGATCCAATGCATGTGAAGAGACCTCCATGACAACATGGGTCGTCCCTTCATCGAGCATTCGTGCCAGTATCTTCTGAAGATCCAATGATTCGGGCGTTGTTATGGGATTTTGAAAGGTCTTTCCCGAATAACGGTAATTTAGGGTTCCGATAACCCCCACATGGATGCCGGCTCGTGAAAGAATTCGCTCAATTAAAAATGCCGTGGTTGTTTTGCCGTTGGTGCCGGTGATACCGATCAAACAAAGTTTTTCCGACGGATTCGAATAAAACCTCCCGGATAGGGTCGCAAGGGCCCTTCGGGTATTTTCCACCTCAACAATCACCGATTCTCTGTTCACCGGTTTCTGGGCAACAATTGCAGATGCGCCTCTGGACAGTGCGTCATCGATAAAGTCATGTCCATCTGCCACCAGACCTTTTATGGCAACAAACAGCCCCCCCGGCTCAACTTCCTGTGACCGGTAATGGATGGAACCTATTTCAGGGTCCGGTGAAAGGGAAAGGCGTGTCGTATCCGGGTCATGGCATCCAGCGTTCCGGGTATCCGTATTCCCTTGGCTGGATTTTTCCCATATTCCGTGAAATTTTACCGGATGGATCGTTTTTAATAAATTCGAAAGCTGCACGCTTTTGCCTTGCTCCCCAGAGAGACGATGAGTCCGTCTGTTTTGCTTTTGGGTGATATATTCATATAGGCCAGGGTTTTCTGAGCAATATTTTTAAATGCCGGCGCCGCAACGGTACCCCCGTAATGCTGTCCTTTGGGCTCGTCAATGATCACCAAAACTGCAACCTTCGGGTGTTCCGAAGGTACAAAGCCGACAAAAGATGATACATATTTCCCGTTCTCATACCCGCCGTTTTTACCGATTTTCTGTGCTGTTCCTGTTTTTCCGCAAACAGAATACCCCTCGAGTGCAGCATTGACACCGGTGCCCCCTTCGGTGGTGACGGTCTGCATGATCCGGGTTAAGGTTCTGGCGGTTTTCTCTGAAATTACCCGCCGCCCTTTACTTGGGGCAAAGCTTTTTATGAGGCGTCCATTGTTATCGGTAATGGCCTGAACAACATAGGGCTTCATGAAAACCCCTTTGTTCGCAATGGCAGACGTCGCGGCGATGAGCTGCAATGCTGAAACCGATATCCCCTGTCCGAAGGATATGGTGCCGGCGTCGATTTTTGTCCATTTTTTGAAAGATGCCAGACTCCCACCGGTTTCTCCCGGACAGTCTATTCCGGTTTTTGTTCCGAAACCGAAATTATGCAGCGTTCTGAATAGATGTTCAGATCCTGTTTGGGTGCTGAATTTGATGGCGCCGATATTGCTCGAATATTTGATAATCTGTTGCAGAGAAAGCCATCCGTACTCGTGGGTATCGTGAACAACGTGTCTGCCCACCCGGTACGCACCGTTTTCGCAATAAAAGATACTGCTCGGCGAGCAACTGCCGGACTCTATGGCCGCTGCGGCACTAAAAATTTTCATGGTTGATCCCGGTTCAAAGGGATCGGTGATCACCCGGTTCCGCCAAAGCTCCTGGTCGAACTCATTTAAGGCATTGGGATTTAGCAACGGATAGTGTGCCAACGCTAGAACGGCGCCGGTGCCGGTGGCCATTACAACGGCCATTCCGGATTTTGCCGAAAATTTTGTCACCGCTTCGGCAAGGTTTTTTTCAGCAATGTATTGGATGTTGCTGTCAATGGTGAGAACCAGATTTTTTCCACTGGAACTTGAACCGGCAATGTTTTCGGCCTCAAATCCACGACCGTGCGCATCCCTTAAAACCGTATATCGGGTAACCGCCCCCTTGAGCTCATCGTTGTAATAAAATTCGATCCCTTCCAGGCCGTTATCGTCGATATCGGTAAATCCAACGACCTGGGAGGCGAGTGTTTTGTTGGGATAAAACCGCTTATGTTCGAGTAAAAAATCGAGGCCGTCGATGTTAAGATTCCTTACGGTTTCGGCCTCCTTGGGGGTTATTTTTCTTTTAACCCATACAAACTTTTTTTCAGAAGTGAGTCTTTTGGCAAGCACCTTACGGTTGATTTTCAAGGCCTTGGCAAGTGATTTTGCTGCGGCCTCCGGGTTTTTTATTTGTGGCGGGTGAGCGGCAATAGAGGTAACATCGATACTGACGGCCATTTCCCGAAGGTTTCTATCGTAGATCGTTCCGCGTTTTCCGGAAGATTTTAAAGACACTTCATACTGGTTTGCGGCTTTCTCGGACAACCAGGAACGGCAAAAAATCTGAAGATACATCGCTTTTACACCAATAATGGTAAAAAAGAGTGTAAAGATGATCCCAACGATGATCACGCGAAATTTCATCTGTTTCATATTAAAATTTTACCGTTTTTGTATATCATGGTATAATAATCGTCTGTTTCTGAGTGGGCGTTACCAGGCCGAGTTGGTTTTTTGCAATTTTTGCGATTCGTTCCGGTGATTTTAAGCTTGCCAATTCAATTTTCAAGTTGGTCTGAAAGGCCGCAAGTTCATGCTGTTTTTGGGTCTCTTTTGAAATTTCGTAGCCGACCCCGATACAGTTGACACGGCACCAGGTATATACGAAAAGTTCAGTAATAAATACGGCCATAAAAACGATCCAGATTCCCGTTATTTTCATATCCCCTTGTTTTTTCGGTGTTTTCCGGGCCATTATATCTTTTCCGCTGCTCTCAATTTTGTACTTCTTGCCATGGGATTTCTTGCAATCTCGTCTTTTGAGGGACGAACGATCTTTTTTGTCAGAATGCGAATGACCGATTTTTGATCACAAACGCATTGGGGGAAATCGGGTGGACAGACACACGATTTTTCCAAAGCTTTTAATCGATGTTTTACAATTCGGTCTTCAAGGGAGTGGAAAGATAGAACACAGAGACGACCTTTGGGAGTGAGGAAATCCGCAACGTTTTTCATGAATAAATCGAGCATTTCAAGCTCCCTGTTTACAGCAATTCTAAGCGCCATGAAAACCCGTGTTGCCGGATGAATTTTTTGATTAAACAGTGCAGGCTTTGGAATCGCATCGCATACGATCCGGGCCAGATGTTTGCTGGACCTTATGGGGCTGCGCTGCCGCTCCTGAACAATTTTTCTTGCGATTTGTGCTGACCAGCGTTCCTCTCCATATTCCTGAAATATTTTCCTAAGGCTATTGCCTGCCATCTGGTTGATTAAATCTTCCGCTGTAGTGTTCGCCGCTGTGCTCATCCGCATATCCAGCGGTTCATCCCGTTTAAAACTGAAGCCACGACCGCTTGATTCGATCTGATGAAGTGAAAGCCCAAGATCAAGGAGAATGCCGTCCACAGATGTTATGTTTAACTGTCCAAGAAAATCAGGGAGATATATAAAGTTTTCGTGAAAGAGGTGGACGCTCAAGTCCAACGGTTCTAAAATTTTTCTTGCGTTTTGGATGGCATCCATATCTTGATCGATGCCGATAAAGACGCCACCCGGCATGATTTTTTTGCATATTGCCCTGGCATGTCCCGAGCCTCCAAGGGTACAATCGACATAGATTTTCCCGGGTCTGCAGTTCAGATAGCGGAGCACTTCATGAAGCATCACAGGGGTATGTTTGAACGACATACAATTAGAGCCCTAACTTAGCGATTTCGTTTCTAACGTCCTCCTTTTTCATATCTTTTTCCAGATGCATATTCTCTTGGTCCCAATTTTCCCGTGACCATACTTCAAAATGATCGAGAACGCCGACCAGTACGATTTCCCTGTCCAGCTCTGCATATTCTCTCAAATTTTGCGGTATCAAAACACGATCCTGTTTGTCGCAGGGACATTCAAAAGATCCGCCGATAAAGACCCTTCTGAATCGGCGCATACTCTCGCTTTTCTCGGCAAGGGACAATATGCGGTTCTCGATTTTACGCCACCCGTCATAGGTATAGGCCACAAGCCCTTGATCCATCCTGGAAAGCATGACGCCATAGGAACCGTCTGCTTTGATCATGTCACGGAATCTGGCAGGAACGATGATGCGTCCTTTGGTATCGATGGTATGAAATGAGCTTCCTCGAAACATATCTCTCCAGAGTTATCCACTTTAATCCACTTTTCTTGTTTAAAAGTACATTTTTCAATAAATGTCAAGAAAAATAAATTAATATATAATATTTTTTCATAATAATTTATAAATGTTAAAGGAAAATACTATATCAAATATTAAGTGGAGTAAAGTGGATATATTTTACACATTTTGGGTATCGTGTGGATATTCCGGAAAACAGGCGGGTGCGTGGACGGCCTTTTGGGATGGTCGAAAAACAAACAATATGCCTTAACTATTTAACTTTTAATCGGTTTTAATATTTTCACTTCCAATAGATGCCCGAAGACAGCCTGAAACCCAGCCTGGCAAAAAAGACCGAATCTTGATTCGAAGAACGTGGAAGTTTCTTCCCGATGAAATAAGCACGCCTTAAAAAAATCCCTTGAAACCGACGGTCAAAATTTTCAAAGCGGCACTTTATAAAGTGTATCCGGGCGGTGTCAATATAGAATTGCCGTTCATTCAATCCCCTATTTCTCCCTTGATTTTACCGGCGCCTTTCTATATCTATTTTTATTTTTTCCGGCTCGCTTTGAGACCTTTGAAAAATGTTCATTTTTGTTCAAGTTCAAGTCAAAGATCCCGGACGTTGATCGGAGGAAGGCGAAAATTTTAACCAAATGAATACATTGACACCCAAAAATACCCGGGATTCATTGACCGCATCCCAAATGGATTCCCGTGAACTCCGCGTCATGTTCGCCACCTGTTATGGCCATTTTATGAGCCATTTCAATATGCTGGTCTTTCCGGCAGTGATTCTTCCTTTGGCCGGACGATTGAAAATGGACATGGCCTATGTTCTGGATCTCTCCTTCTGGATGTATCTTTTGTTTGGGGTCACAGCCCTTCCCTGGGGAATGATCGCCGACCGTTGGGGCGCCCGGCCCCTGTTCTTAATTTTTTATATCGGCGCCGGTATCAGCGGTCTGGGAGCGGCGGCATCCATCGACCATCCTGAAAGATTGTCCATCGCCCTGGCCATGCTCGGCTTTTTTTCAGGGATATATCATCCCATCGGTTTGGGCATGATTTCCAAGGAGATAAAGCGCATCAGTTTAGGAATGGCTTACAATGGGATGTTCGGAAATCTGGGCCTTGCCATGGCGCCGCTCTTGACCGGTATTGTAAACTGGATTTGGGGGCCTCGCGCTGCATTTCTTGTCCTGGGTGCTTTGAATTTTTTGGGCGTCGGACTCATCTCCATTTTGCCACGCGCGAAAATCCACAGTTCGGACCCCAAGGGTTCAGAGGAAGAGAACGGCTTGCTCGGGGCCTTTCTCATCCTTCTGGTGGCAATGATGCTGGGGGGCGTTGTTTACCGGGGCGCAACCGTTATCCTTCCGGCCTATTTTGAATTGAAAACCCCGGTAATCTTTCAGTGGCTAAATTCAACCATTGGGATCGGACTTTCCAGAAATCTTGTGGCAACCACGGTGACTTCGTTTATATTTATCGTGGGTATGTTGGGGCAATACACCGGCGGACGCACGGCAGAACGTTTCAACCTCGGAATCTGCTACCTTATTTTTCACGCGATAACCATTCCTGCAGCGTTTTTTATGGCTTCGACCACGGACCTCCCCTTGGTCCTGCTGACGGTCATCTACTTTTTCTTTCTCCTCGGAATGCAGCCCATTGAGAATACCCTTGTCGCCAGATTCACGCCAAACAAACTGCGCCACTCGGCCTTCGGCTCTAAATTTGTTCTGACCTTCGGTGTTGGGGCGTTGGCGGTGAAAATGATTAAAACAATTGAAACGACTTTTGGGATTGAAACGGTTTTTTCCGCCCTCGGGATGGTTTCTGTGGTGCTGGTGGCCGTCATTGTAATATTGATTCGGAAAACCCGTTAAAATATGCCCCCAAGCTCCCTTGGCAGTTGCAGTCCAATGGCGGTTTGGATGTCAAGAAACGGGTTAATTTATTTTTTTAATGGGATGATACATGGAATTGGATTCGTTTTTTGAACCGGTCACAATTGGGTAACAAACAACAAAAAAGGGGTTTTGGCATGAACCATAACCCCTTGGTTTTTCTGGTAGGCACGATTGGATTTGAACCAACGACCTCTACCGTGTCAAGGTAGCGCTCTCCCCCTGAGCTACGTGCCTATATGTTTGAAAATCTGTTAACACCTCTTCTTTGACCTGTCAAGGAAAATGGCTGTTTGAACCCAGATCTAAATCCAGGTCCCGGGACATCCTCTCTCTTTAGCGGCCGACCGCCGCTGGGAACTAGCTGGCTCATGAGAAACCTTTGGGCGCACTTTTGCTGCAACCGCTGCCCCCGGAACTCCCGATAAAACACGTGGAGCTTAAAAGCCGCTTTACCCGGCTGTGATCACATTCAGGGCAGTTTGCCTTTTCATCATCACTGTTGAAAACGAGCCGTTCAAAACAGTGGTGACACTTTTCACATTGATATTCATATATGGGCATGAAAAACCTCCTAATCTCTTTTTTTAAATCAAATATTGAGCCAGCGCTTCTCTCATCTTATCCGGAACCGCCATGGATGAATCCGCTGTGTAATCATAACAGACCTGGACCGATTCACCGGTGGCATAAACCATCGATTCGTTTTTAGCGTCAATGAGTTTATATCCAAAAGAAAAACTGCTGTTCCCGATATGTTTGACCCACATTTGAAGGGTAATGCTGTCGTTAAATTTAATCGGTTTCAGATAATCACAGCGGACATGGGCCAGGATAAAGGTAAAATCAGAAAGGTCTGAAACCTTAAAGATATTTTTGGAAAAATTTTTGCGCCCTTCTTCAAAATATGTAAAAAAAACTGCATTGTTGACATGTCCAAGGGCATCGAGGTCACGGAACCTGACTTGGATGTCGGTGGAAAACATTTTATTTTGCGGCATTCAAAACCCCCAAACCGGATAAATTTT
>JAHECI010000069.1:11314-12527 GCA_024641825.1 Desulfobacterales bacterium
CCCCTGTCATGTCAAGGTCTAACCCGAATTTCTCACGAAAACATCAAACAGAAAGGGCAAATAAACCCTAACGGGGGTACCATCAACCTCAATCCCCTTTGTAAAACCTAAATTGAGCGATTGTCGAGTTTGTCGGAGCTGCAAGGCGTAGGGGGTACCGCTGTAGTCGGCTACCGCAAGCGCCCTGCAACAAAGCAGATTCGGTAAAATCGGCAAGCCCGAAGGGTTTCAAATGGTGACATTTTTTTTGTATAAATACATTCACCTATTGGATGAGACCTATTGGCAATTTTTGAAATGTATATCTACCTGTAATTATTAAAATTTAGAATTTATGCCACTATTTGAAACGATAGTTTAGGTAAAAATATATTGGACTTATTCAGCCCCATGTGGCAAATTAACAGGTGAGAAGGGAGGCGGCTATCATGAATGTAAGAAAATCTATGTTTTCAGGAAGCTGGTACCCGGGCAATGCTTCGGCATGTGAGAAAGAGATCCAAGGATTTCTAAAAGAATACCCCACAGAAACCATTTCGGAAAGAACCCTAACCGGCGGCATCGTGCCCCATGCCGGATGGTTTTTTTCAGGCAGCATCGCCTGCAATGTAATACACTGCCTTCAAGATGAACATCCGCCGGATGTTCTCGTGATTTTCGGCATGCATCTCCACAGCACTTCCCCGGCCTATATTATGACCGACGGTGCATGGGAAACCCCTTTTGGCGACATACAAATAGAAAAACAACTGGCCGGTGAACTGGCCAAAAAATTTACATTTGAGATTGAAACCGCGAATCGCTTTACCCAGGACAATACCATCGAACTTCAGCTTCCTTTTATTAAATATTTTTTTAAAGACGCTAAAATCGTCCCCATCGGTGCACCGCCGACGAAAAAGTCCCTTGAAATGGGAAAAGCTGTGGTGGACATGTCAACCCGGATGGGACTCCGGGTCAAAGTCATCGGTTCCACGGACCTTACCCATTACGGCCCGAATTACGGCTTTACCTCCCAGGGCGCGGGGCCTTCAGCGGTAAACTGGGTCCGAAATAAAAATGACCGGCGTGTTATCGATGCCATGCTGGCCATGGACCCCGAAAAGGTCATTCAAGAAGGATTGACCCACCAGAATGCCTGCTGCAGCGGCGCGGCTGCAACCGCCATAGCCGCTGCCAAACAGCTCGGGGCACAACAAGCTGAAACCCTGGC
>JAHECI010000383.1 GCA_024641825.1 Desulfobacterales bacterium
GATCAATGGAATGGTCCTGAAAAACCGGTTTGTCCGGTCGGCAACGTGGGAGGGCATGGCCGGCGACGATGGGTCCACGACCCCCCAATTGATCGATTGCATGGAAACATTGGCCCATGGGGGCGTCGGGCTCATCATTACCAGCCATGCATTTGTTCTCGAAAACGGCCGGGCCCGTCCCAAACAGCTCGGCATCTACCATGATGACCTGATTCCCGGACTGCGCGACATGACCCGGGCTGTCCATGACCGGGGAGGCAAAATCGGCATTCAGCTCAACCATGCCGGTCTTTTTTCAGATGCGGCCCTTACCGGCCAAACACCCTTTGGGCCCTCGGTGGTGCGTCGCCGGGTCCAATCCCCCCACAGAGAAATGACCCCTGACCATATGGAAACGGTTATCGAGGCTTTCGGTCTGGCCGCCCGGCGGGCTCAACAGGCCGGTTTCGATTGTTTAGAAATCCATGGTGCCCATGGTTACCTCCTAAACCAGTTTCTTTCGCCGGCCTTCAACAAACGGAACGACCGGTATGGAGGCAGCATTGAAAACCGGTGGAGAATCGTCGCGGAGGTTCTGGAAAGGATCCGAAAATATGTGGGACCCCGATATCCGGTACTGGTCAAAATAAATTCTGAAGATTTTCTGTCGAGGGGGCTCTCCCGTGAAGATGCCCTTCGCATCGGCATCCTGTTGGAAGAAAACGGCGCGGATGCCATTGAACTCAGCGGCGGGACCATAATATCCGGCGAACAAATTCCTTCCAGGCCCGCAATTTCCGGAAAAAAAGATGAAGCGTATTACAAGGATGCCGCCGTCGCCTTTAAAGGGGCCATGGACCTTCCCCTCATCCTTGTGGGGGGGATTCGATCGTTTCATGGTGCAGAAACGATACTGAACGCACAGGGGGCCGACTATATTTCCATGAGCCGGCCGTTCATCAGAGAGCCGGGCTTGGTAAATCGCTGGAAATCCGGAGATTTGGCCCCCTCAACCTGCCTTTCGGACAACCAGTGCTTTGCACCGGCAATCGCCGGTGAAGGGATCTATTGTGTGATGGAAAAGCGGCTTGGGGATAAAAGGTCGAAAAATCAAGTTTTTTGACATGAATGGCCACAAGGTTTGTTTCAAGGATAAACATAAACGTTTCACCATTGGAACATCCTTTGCCGGCATTTTTTCAGAGCAGATTCGAAAAGAACTTATAAACAGTGTTTTAGAGGATTTTAACGGTTTTAGAATACTTGGCATACTAATTGAAATAAAAACTCTATTCCGGGCTTTGTATTTATTGTTCTCAGATGAACACAAGGCCCTAAATTTTGGGAACCGTAGCGCATCGCTTATCAAGTTCTTTATCAATAGGGAGGATGTCACCGCATGAAATTCAAACATATTTTCGAGCCGTATAAGATGAGAGGGTTAAATTTAAAAAATCGTCTGATCAGTGCACCGTGTGAAAGAAATTTTGCCAATACAGATGGATCGGTCACCCAAAGATATATCGATTTTGTAGCTGAACGGGCCAAGGGGGGGGTCGGGCTCATCAATGTTGAATCCATCTACATCGATCCCGTGGGAAGGGGCCATATCCGCCAACTGGGCATTTATGATGACAAACTCATTCCGGGATTAAAGCGAATGACCGATGCGGTCCATGAACACGGTGCCAAGATCGCAACCCATCTCATGCACTGCGGGAGAGAAACTTCCTCATATATCACGGGGTTTCAACCGGTCGCACCCTCCAATGTTCCCTGCTCGGTTCTGGCCGGTGGGGATATCCCCAGAGAGTTGACCATCGACGAAATCCAGCGTCTCATCGAAGAATTCGGCGAAGCCGCCCGACGGAGCATCGAGGCCGGGTTCGATTTCATCGAGATACACGGCGCCCACGGGTATTTGATCAATCAATTTCTATCTCCCTTTACCAACAAGCGGGATGACGCGTATGGGGGAACCTTTGAAAAACAAATGCGGTTTCCTCTTGAAATTGTTGCAAAAATCAGATCAATAGTGGGTGAGGACGTTCCCATCGGCTATCGAATGAGTGCCGATGAAAAAATAGACGGTGGGCTGACCATCGATGACAGTGTGATATTTTCCCAAGCCCTGGAAAAAGCCGGCGTCGATTTAATCGATGTATCGGCGGGTATATATGAATCGGTGATATGGATCGCCCAGCCCATGGCATTTGGCCGGGGCTGTCTGGTTGATCTTGGCGAGAAAATTAAACAGAATGTCAACATTCCCGTGTGTGTGGTGGGCAGGATCAATCATCCTGAAGTGGCTGAAGAGATATTGGCTTCCGGCAAAGCGGATTTTATCGCTTTGGGTCGGCCGTTGCATGCAGACCCCTATTGGCCCCAAAAAGCCAAGGAAGGTCGCGCCGAAGATATTCGCGTATGCCCGGCCTGCATGGATTGCAGCGATCAGCTGGCCACCAATTTGCCCATCAGCTGCGCCATAAATCCGGAGGTCGGCCGTGAAGCGGAACTCGCCATAAGACCCGCCGACAAAAAGAAAAAAGTTTTGGTGGTGGGTTCCGGGCCGGCGGGTATGGAATCCGCACGGGTGGCTGATCTTCGGGGGCACGTGGTCATTTTGTGCGAAAAGGAAAATCGCATGGGCGGTCAATTGTACTACTCCACCAAAGTTCCCCACAAAAAGGAGTTCGGAGAAGTCATCCGTTATTTAGAAAGACAAATCGAAAAATCGAATGTTGACGTTCGTCTGGGGACGGAAGTTACCCCGGCGTTGATCGAAGAGATCGCACCGGATGCCGTCATCGTCGCCACCGGTGCCAGACCGGCCATTCCGTTTACCCCCGGCGTTGACAAACCCCATGTTCACACGGCATTGGAGGTCCTCAATCAGGAGGTAATCCTGACGGGCAGAACCGCCGTACTCGGCGCCGGGTTGGTGGGGCTGGAAACCGCGTTGTTCCTGATTGAAAACAATGTGTCGCCCCTGATCGTTATAGAGCCCACCGACAACGTGGGGGGGAACGTGGGACTGCGTTCGGGTTGGATTGTCCGTAACGAGGTCACCAACTGCTCGGACATTGAAGTGCGGACCCGTACCACCGTAGAAGAGATTAAAGATCGTTCCCTGGTGCTTCAGAAAGAAGGAAAATTCGAGGAGCTCGAAGTTGAAAACGTGGTGCTTGCCACCGGTATGCGAAATAACAATGAATTAATGGAAGCGTTGCGTGCCAGCAAGCTGGTCAAAGAGATCTATTCGGTGGGCGATTGCAATTTTCCAAGAACGGTGAGGAGCGCCATTGAAGAGGCTGCGTTTGCTTCCCGGGCCGTGTGAGCTTGAC
>JAHECI010000384.1:0-591 GCA_024641825.1 Desulfobacterales bacterium
AATAAGTACAGCGCTGCCGCGCTTACCCTTTATGATGATTGGCTCGTGGGAAGACGCTGCCCCGTCAATAAGTCGATAAAGATTTGCCCTTGCTTCAGTGGCTGTTAGTGTCGGCATGATTTTCCTCTGATTTAATGGATTTTCTATGCCTAAATAGTACGCCATAGCGTACGCTTTGTCAAGTTTTATAATTGAGGCATAACTAGTATTGACGGTTTCGTAAAAAGTTTTTTGTGAGCAACATCGAGCAAAATCAGACTTTTTACGAGTTTGTCAGTATTATACGACCCAAATTTTTTGACAAACACGTCCTTTAAAGACGCATAAGACTCTAAACAGATTAAATTCAGAATGTTATATTTAAGCCCCAAAAGTGTCACAGCGTGTTATGCGTCCGCGAAATGACGTATAACACTCAAAAGAAAAAGGCATTTTTGTAATAAAATTTATAGGCGGTCCGCAGGGTTCAAACAGAGTTTAGAGCTCCGGGGTCAGGGACCAGGGGGCGGAAGACAGAGGGCAGAGGTCAGAATGAGGGGTCCCGTCCTGATATAGGTTGTCACATAGCCAAGGAGAGATATAAGCTATGGG
>JAHECI010000384.1:601-3316 GCA_024641825.1 Desulfobacterales bacterium
GGGGCGGAAGACAGAGGGCAGAGGTCAGAAGTTAGAGGTCAGGGGGCAGAGGTCAGAATGAGGTGCCCACACCGATGCCAAGATGGATAATCGGTTGAGTTTGCATTTCCTTTGGCCAAAGCTTGATCTCAAGGGGTTCCAAAAGGGGATAGGCATATTCGAACTCACCGATCGGCAGAACCTTACTCCCTTTAAGTGTTCCCACCACAGTGAGGAACAGGTCCTTTTGATAGACAGCCGGATCGAGGAACTGCTTGGTTTGGACAATAAAGCGGCCTTCGGATTGATCGGAATTCACGGGCCGGCCACTGGCGCCGATGGCAAGTTGCAGAACATAGAGTTCGGACAGGGGAGGAGAGGTTTTGGCTTCTATAATCCTGCCGCCAAGCAGAATGACCTCACCGTTATAGGCATCCGGCGTTTTTTGCAGGGCTGAGAACGACCCCGTATAGGTAACCTGTGATCGGGACTGCTGGGAAATTCCCGGAGCGCAGCCCATAACGAACATAATGAAAAAAATACCGAGAATGTAAACTGCATGTTTGAGCGTCATGTTCTTTTCTTTTCAACAAGGCCGATCAAGGTGCTTTTAAACCCTATACTGTCCTGTTTGGATTCCGCTTTTAGTGCATCGGTTTCAAGGCTCTCGGCAAAGAATTCATGGGGCGTTTTCCCGGGTGCGATGAACAGTGTCAGGGCAACGGTGGTTTCACTTCCGGGAACTTCAGGGGGATCTGCCAGGGCTTCGATTTTGCCGGGCCAGGGGCCGGTGGCAAGATGTTCAAGGTGTTGTATGAGTTTGTCCTGCCAGATGGCCAGTACTTCAGCGTCCGGAACCCCTGCCGGAACGGCGTCGAAACGCGCCACCTCCGCCATCTCGGGCATCCGGTCCATGAGAAGATCCAACACGGCCCGGCTGCTGGTGATGAACACCCCGGACACCTGGGGGTCTTGCTGCATCAGAAGGGCCCAGGATTCTATCCGCTCTTGGGTCATGTAGTGGCCTGGATCGTCGGTTTCCAATGCGTTAATTGCGGCAGCCCGTGCCGGATCCTCTTCATCTTCCCCTTTGAGTTCTTTCATGAAATCTTCTTCCATGGTTTCGACCGCCACAAGATCCCGGGTCAATCGGTCGTTCTGAAGGTCGAGTTCCTGTGCCATATGAAGAAACAATCGGGCGTGGACCAGGGGATCGGGTTTTTCCGGAGACGGGAATTTTTTCCCGGTTTTTTTGATAAGCGCCCGTATCTGTGAAGAAGCGGTTTCATCAAAATAAGGAATCTTATCGGCCATGAATTTTAAAAAACCGATTTCGCTTCCCCGGTGAACATCGGCCCAGGTGCGATATTCTTTGACAATGGCATCCAGGTTTTTACCATCATCGTTCACCGGTATCCGTATCTCGAAAAGGCCTTGGTCGGCGGATTCGTGCATCTCATCGGGGATTTTTGAGATCGAGAGCTGATACACCGTAGTTTGCGCGAAACATGCGGCCAATGCTTGCGCCGCGGGTTTGGAAATATATGTAAATGGAAAAAATATAGGTTTCATGGTTCCTCAACTAATTTTATGGTCTTTGACGGTAATCCCCCGGGCCGCGAGCTGATCGCGAATTTTGTCGGCCAGATCCCAATTTTTCTCCCGCCGGGCCTGATCTCTCTGCTCCATGAGACGCTGCATCTCGGGGTCATGGATGTCATCTTTAAAATCGAATATTTTCAGTACGGAATCGATTCCCCGAAAGGTGTCGATAATTTTCGAGGCACCATCGGGATCCATACGGTTTTCAAGGGTCAATTTATTGATGGTTCTGACGTTATTGAATATGGACGCCATGGCCGCCGACATGTTCAGATCGTCATCCATGGCGGTTTTAAACCCGTGCTTCAGGTCGTACAGCACTTGATCGAGTTCGGGATACGGAGTCGGGCCCGGTTTAATCTGAATGAGGGAATGAATGCAGGAATCGAGCCGTTTTAACGACCGTTTGGCCTCTTCGAGCCGTTCTTTGGAAAAGGCAATCGGTTTTCGGTAATGTCCGTAAAGGAGCCAGTATCTGATTTCCCGGCCGGAGTACCCCATGTCCGTCAAATCGGACAGGGTATATACGGCCCCCTGTTCATCGACTTTTTTCCCGTCCAGGAGGACCCGGTCGCAGTGGACCCAGTATTTTGCAAGGGGTTTTCCGGTGACGGCGGCGGCGATTGCGATCTCGTTTTCGTGATGGGGAAACATCAGTTCCCGGGAGCTGGTATGAATATCATAGGTTTCCCCGAGATATTTCATGGCCATGGCCGTACACTGAATATGCCAGGAGGGACGGACGTTGCCCCAGGCGGTCTTGGTGAATATTCCCCGTTTCAACTCGGAGAGTCTCGATCGTTTCAAAAGGGTAAAATCCCTGGGATTGTCCTTTTCATATTCATCCAGATCCACCGTGGCTCCCAGCCTGATTTTATTGATGTCCACCCCGGACAGCTTGCCGTAATCGGAAAAGCGGGAGATGTCGAAATACAGGGATCTCAATTTTTCATAGGCATATCCATTTTTCACGAGCTTTTCAGACAGGGAAACCATGTCGTGAATATGTTCGCTGGCTCTGGGATACTTGGAGGCCGGCTTGATGTCGAGAACCTCCAAATCCTTTTTAAAGGAATCGATATGTTTCTGGGTGAATTCGGAGAGATCCAGACCGGCTTTTTCAGACCCGTCGAT
>JAHECI010000070.1 GCA_024641825.1 Desulfobacterales bacterium
AGTAATGCAATGAACCTACTGGTATTTCAAAGATAGCTTCCTGTTCTTTCTCTACGATCCCTTGCCGAGAGTTCATGCGGTTTAAAAAAAGATTGTCCATGGAGCGACTTTATTAAAAAAACACCCCGACCCTTCAAGTAGATAGAATATTGTTACGGTGGTTGACATCGTTAACCGACCGGACAGATACCCAGGGATTTTATGACTTGATACCTTATCGGTTTTTTGCCATACTTGCAGGTCTTGAAAAAAATGAGATTCACCCCAAAGAAATGATTTCCAAACTCAAGGGGTTATTTTTTTATTAATACCAACCCTGTTATTTATGCAAGGTTCGGGTTAACAAAGGACGCGGTTATGTCTGTTCAGAAACTCAACGATGCCATTTTAAACAAAATCGAGAGCGCTGCAGAGAAAGCCCTGGGGCAAATACCGGAACCCCTTGAACTTGATTTTCCCCCAAACACCGAACTGGGCCATTTTGCTGTGGGGTGCTTTCCCCTGGCAAAACAGTTTCGAAAATCTCCAGGGGAAATTGCCAAAATAATTTCCGAAAAAATTACGCCGGATGACGTTATCCATAAAGTAACGGCTTCGGGCCCCTACCTGAATATAAGTTTACATCCCGGGGTGCTCTTCGGAGAATTCTGTTCGGAAATAATTTCTAAAAACGCGAAATATGGAGAATCCTCCGTGGGCAAGGGAATACGGGGGATGGTGGAATATTTGTCTCCGAATACGAATAAACCGCTGCATTTAGGACACATGCGCAATGGCGCCCTGGGACTATCTATTTCCAGAATTCTCCAAGCCATCGGTCATCGGGTGGTCAAAGCGAACCTGATCAATGACCGGGGTGTTCATATTTGCAAAAGCATGCTGGCCTGGAAACGATGGGGGACCGCTTCAACTCCGGAATCCCAAGGGGTGAAAGGCGATCATTTTGTGGGCAGCTGGTATGTGCGGTTTGCCCGGGAAGCGCTTGACAACCAAACCTTGGAAGACGACGTGCAAACCATGCTTCAACAGTGGGAAGCGGGTGATCCGGAAACCCTAAAACTCTGGGAAACCATGAACGCCTGGGTATACGACGGATTTGCCGAAACCTATAAAAATTTCGGACTCGAGTTCGACGTATTTTTTTATGAATCCGACACCTTTAAAATGGGCAAGGATGTCATCCAAAAAGGTCTGGAAAAGAATGTTTTCTCGAAAGATGATCACGGCAACACGGTATTTCATTTGCCGGTGGCGGAATTCGGCCAGGAAAAAGGCGGTGAAGCCAAAAAAGTAACCCTTTTACGACCCGACGGCACCAGCCTTTACATCACCCAGGATATCGCCACATCCATTTTAAAAATAGAGGCGCACAAATTATATTTTTCCATTTACGTGGTGGGCAGCGAACAAGAATACCACTTTAAATGCCTTTTTCAGATTCTCGATGCCCTGGGCTATGAATGGGCCAAAGATTGCCATCATCTTTCCTATGGCATGGTCTATTTGCCCGAAGGGAAAATGAAATCCCGAGAAGGAAAAATCGTCGATGCCGACGACCTCATCGCTGAAATGAAAAAACTGGCCGCCGATGAAATTCGCCAGCGCGATCCTGACGGCCGACTTTCCGATGATGAAATAAACCATCGTGCAGAAAAAATCGGCATCGGTGCCATAAAATTTTATCTGTTGCGGGTCCGACCGACCCAAACCATCAATTTCGATCCGGCAGAATCCATTTCATTCGACGGGTTTACCGGTCCCTATTGCCAATATGCATATGCGCGGATCTCCGGGATATTGGCCAAGGCCCAAAACAGCGGCACCGATCTTCAACATTGCGACTTTTCTCTTCTCGGAAATCCGGAAGAGCTTTCATTGCTTCAGAAATTGATTCAGTTTCCCGAAGAAATACATGACGCCGCCCAGGGATTCAACCCGTCGAAAATTGCCGTTCACATATTCAATACGGCCAAAGCGTTCAATCAGTTCTACAATAAACATCATGTCCTTCGTTCGGAAAATGAAACGCTGGTGACAGCCAGACTGGCCCTCATCCAAGCAACGGCCATTGTGTTAAAAAAGGGTTTGAATTTGTTGGGAATAGAGGTATTGGAGAATATGTAGGGTATGTTTAATCTCCCACCCGTTTGTTGCCGAAATCGAAACCCTGTCTTATTTCCCTATATTAAGGAAACGTATTTATGACACCCAGGATTCTAATAAAAATTGGCGGTCTGGCCTTCAACGGTGAAGCGGGATTCAAGGATCTTGCCCAGGCCATTCGATCCATACAACATGCTGAAATTATAATCGTGCATGGGGGAGGGGCTGAAATTTCCCAGGCCCTCAAAGATGCCCATCGTGAATCTGTTTTCATCGACGGTATTCGCATCACCCAAGCCGAAGATATTAAAATTGTCGAAAATATACTGTCCGAAACCATCAACCCACGCATTTCCCGGTGGCTCAGTGAAAACGGTGTACCCTGCACGAGCATGTCAGGAAAAACCGACCGGCTGTTTATGGTCGAGCCCCTTAGACGCCACGGCCATGACTTTGGATTTGTGGGAAAAATCAAACAGGTTAACCCCGATGTGGTCCTGGATGCCCTCAAAACCGGGCGTGTACCGGTGGTCTCACCGATTTCTGCCGATGAAAGGGGAGAAAGTTACAACGTCAATGCCGACAGTGCGGCCGCCGCCCTCGCCGCCGGTGCCCAGTGTACCGATCTCGTCTTTATAACCGATGTGCCGGGGGTTTTGGTCGAAGAGCGAACTTGTCCTTCCCTTACGGTTCAAAAAGCCAAAGCACTGATTGGGAACAGCACCATCAAAGGCGGGATGGTGGCCAAAATGGAATCTGCATTTGAGGCACTCGACAACAACGTCCCTCGGGTTCATATTATCCAGTGGCAGGGGCCGAGTACACTTGAAAGTATACTCACAGGAGATTTCACCGCCGGAACAACCATTCACAGATAAGATCTCGAACCTAAGTACACTTATTTTTAAATACAACGACGTATTTAACTGTGTATTTTAAAATTAATAGATGCGGCTAAGTGTCTTATATAAGGTTCTGTGGTCCGGTTATTTTCCCCTATATCTTAAAATCAAGGATAGGAAAGAACATGGAGTTTCAAAAACATAACGGCTCCGGATCTAACGCCCAAATTCCACGCATGCTGGAATTTTTACGCTCTGTGATCCCATTCGATACCCTGGATATGGACGAACTGACACATCTGGTTTCACGAATGGAGATTGCCTTTTTCCCGGGCGGACAACGCATCTCAAACCAGGGGGATCCGGCCTTTCGCTATCTTTACATTATCCAGCAGGGCGCCGTCAGCCTCTCTTTGCTCGACGACAACGACGAAGAACTGCTGATAGATGTCCGGGGCGAGGGCGACTACTTTGGGGCCAGCAGTCTTCTCCAGAACAAACCGGCCATGTTCAACATCTCCGCCCACCAGGACCTCATCGCCCTGGTGCTTCCGGCGGAGGACCTGAAGCAGCTCGTGTCCAAGTATCCGGTGTTCCACCGGTACTTCGATTCTTCGTTGGCCAGAACCATCCAAGCGGTACGCCAGTCGGCCGAATTCCAGCGGCCCCAGCCCATCGGGAAGACTGCCATCCATCTGAATCTGTTTATGACCGGCAAACGGGCGGCCGATCTGATGAGTAAAAACGTGCTGTCCTGCGCACCGAATATATCCGTACGAACCGCCGCTCGGCTGATGGCCCAACGCCGCGTCAGCTCCATAGTGATCACCGAAAGCAATCTTTTACCGCTGGGCATTCTCACGGACAACGATTTGCGTACCAAGGTGTTGGCTGCTGATATCAGCCCGGACGTGGCGGTGTCCGAAATCATGAGCCAGCCGGTGCATACCGTCGCCCCCGACGCCTATGCCTTTGATGTTCTCTTGTCTATGAGCCACCACGGTGTCAGGCTTTTAGTGGTACTCGAGAACGACCGCATGATCGGCATTATCAGCGAGCACGATTTGCAGATGGAAACCGGTTACTCTCCGGTCCAGATTGTCGGTGAAATCCAACGCACGGAGTCCCTTGAGACCTTGATCAGCATGGGGCCCAAAATCGACAGCGTTCTGGAGATGATGCTGCGCCAGGGAGGCCCGGTCAAGCAACTGGTTGCATTGGTTACCGAACTCAACGACCGACTGACGGTTCGAATGCTTAAAGTGGTCGAAAAGGAAATGGAAAACAAGGGCTTTGGAAAGCCGCCGGCCCCTTATGGTTGGTTGGCCTTCGGCAGCGAGGGCCGGATGGAACAGACCTTGTTCACCGACCAGGACAATGCCCTGTTTTTTTCAAACCCTTCGGACAGCGACGACGCCGAATGCAAAGCGTGGTTCTTGAGATTTTCGGAACGGGTGGTAGACGCCCTGGTCCGTTCCGGCATTCCACCCTGCCCGGGAGGTGTCATGGCCTCCAATCCCAAGTGGTGTCAGCCGGAAAACCGGTGGCGGGACACATTTTTAGAGTGGATCACGGAGCCCAATCCCCACACCCTGCTCATGGCATCTATTTTCTTCGATTTTCGTCCGATTTATTCCGGCACCGAGTTCCCGGACATTCTGAAGGATCTGCTCTTCAAGGCCATCCGAAAACACCGGCTTTTTATCCGATTTATGGCCAAGATTGCTCTCACCAACCGGCCCCCCATGAGTTTGCTCAAACGGTTTGTGGTGGAAAAATCCGGCGAACACAAGAACCAGTTCGATCTGAAAATGAGTGGACTGACGCCGGTGGTGGACGCCGCCCGGGTACTCAGTTTGGATCTGGGGATAAAAACTCAGAACACCCTTGGCCGTTTGGCGGAAATCAACCAAAGGGGGGTCATCGGCAATGAATTTCACGCCGATCTGCGTGAGGCTTACGATTTTATCGTATATCTACAGATCAGCCGACACCTGGACGCTCTGGCCAAGGGAGAAACGCCGAATAATTTTATAAATCCAGGAAGCTTGAACAGCCTGCAACGCAAGATGCTAAAGGAAAGCTTTTCGGTGGTCAGACGTCTGCAGAGAACCATTGAATTTCGCTTCCAGACCCAAGTGGTGGAGATTTAATGACCCGTTTATTGTTGGCCCGTATGCGAAATCGCTGGATTCGGGCCCGTTTACGAAAAAAAGAGGTTCATCCCCTGGCCCTTGCGAACCTCACCGCCCTGGATCACTTACGCCTCAACCAGAGTGCCAGAAGCCCGCGCTATGTGGTTCTGGACCTGGAAACCACCGGTCTAAGCCTGACCCGTGACCGGGTGGTCAGTGTGGCTGCATTCCGGATCGTTGACGGCCGTATTCGTCTTGGGGATGCATTCGATTCCCTGGTGGATCCGGGCCGGTCCATCTCCACCTCCTCCATTAAAATCCACGGCATTGTGCCGTCTATGGTGGCCCGTGCGCCGGGGTTTGCCGACGTATTTGATCAATTTCTCCGTTATTTGGGAACCGATATTCTGGTGGGTTACAACGTGTGGTTTGACCTGCACTTTCTGAATGTTCACATGCAGCAAAATTACGGTTTTCCGCTCCAGAATCTGGTTCTCGACGCCCAATCTATTTGCCAAAAAGTGGGCTTTTCACCGAATTTCCGGTCTCATTCCATTAGATCCAATGGCAATCAAAACCTGGATGCGGTGGCCAAGCACTTGGGCATCGAAATTCACGAACGGCACACGGCCACAGGAGATGCCCTGGCCACGGCGATGATTTTTCAACGGATTCTGGTAGCGGTGGAGAAAGCAGGGCCGGGACGATTGAGAGATCTGCTGTGATCAGGATCTTCCCATTGCCTACCACAACCGGACGGGGTGTAAAAACCAAAATACAGACTCCCGTCACAATTCGTTAGGAAATTTTGCAATCAATCCCTTGGCGGAATTGATTTGGCGGCACAAATCTGTTATGATTCAAAAATCCATGATTTTTCCCCTACTGCGGGATAGAAAATCCGAGGCTCGAATTACCGCAGAAACATTCCATAGAGCACTGCAAAAAAGGAGGTGCTTTAATGAGTTCTGAGAAGTGCATGACCCAAGAAGATGTGTTAAGACTTGTCAGGGAAAAGGACATCAGTTTTATTCAATTTTGGTTCACGGATGTCCTGGGGGTGCTGAAGACCTTTGCAGTCACTCAATCCGAGCTGGAGACCGGCATGACTGAGGGCATGGGATTTGACGGATCTTCCATCGAGGGTTTTGCCCGCATCCAAGAGAGCGATATGGTTGCCATGCCGGATCCTGCCACGTTTCAAATGCTGCCGTGGCGCTCCGGCGAACGGCCGGTGGCCCGGATGTTCTGCGACATCGTGAACCCGGACCAGACGCCCTATGAGGGCGATCCACGGTATGTGCTTAAACGGCTTTTGAAGAAAATAGGAGAAAAAGGCTATACATTTTATGTGGGGCCTGAACTGGAATATTTCTATTTCAAAAGTAACAAGGAGCCCCAAGGGCTTGATACCGGGGGATATTTTGACAGCCGGCCTCTGGATATGGCGTCTGATTTGAGACGGAATACCATTTTTGCGCTCCAGGACATGGGAATCGAAGTGGAATACAGCCATCATGAAGTGGCACCGAGCCAGCATGAGATCGATCTTCGCTATGACAATGCCTTGAGCATGTCCGACAAAACCATGACCTATCGAATCGTGGTCAAAGAAATCGCCCGCCAACACGGTTGTTATGCCACATTCATGCCCAAACCCATCTTTGGCGAAAACGGCAGCGGCATGCATGTTCATCAGTCTCTGTTTGCCGGAGACAAAAATCTCTTTTTTGACGGAAACGATCCCTACCACTTGTCCACAATGGCCAAGGGGTATATTGCCGGCATTATGAAGCATGCCCGGGAGATCATCGTCGTCACCAATCAGTGGGTCAACTCCTATAAACGCCTGGTGCCCGGCTACGAGGCCCCTGTTTACATTTCCTGGGCCCGACGCAACCGTTCGGCCATGATTCGGGTTCCCATGTACAAGCCCGGAAAGGAAGTCGCCACCCGCATCGAGTTCCGGGCGCCGGATCCGGCCTGTAATCCCTATCTGGCGTTTGCGGTAATGCTGGCAGCCGGGCTAAAGGGGGTTGAGAATCAATATGAACTACCCGACCCCATCGAAGAGGATATCTATGAAATGTCCGAAAAGGAGAAAGAGAAAAAGGGCATTATAACCCTTCCGGGGAATCTTTATGAGGCGATATTAGAAGTCGAAAAATCAGACCTGGTGAAAGATGCCCTGGGCGAGCATGTTTTCAAAAAGTTTGTGGAAAACAAGAAGATCGAGTGGGATATGTATCGAACCCATGTCAGCCAGTATGAAATAGAAAAATATATGCCCATAACCTAAGCCGGACAACCGGTGACGACTTTTTAAAAAAAATCAAAATTTATACCTTGACAAAGCCCGCGAGAATCAATATATATTTGTGTTCAGATCTTTTATAGCTTTGCACAATGGTGTACAGAGTTATATTTGACACTAAAATGACGAAGGCGTCTGCACCCCTTTCTACAGGGTGGACGCCTTTTTTATTTTATTTTTGCCAAAAACCGGGGGCTTTGCACCCGATAGCAAAGGCAACGATTAAAGCACTCACGTGCTTTTGACTCAGACCGCTGTCGATTCCGGCCTCGAAAGACCGCATATAAGTTAATGCCGGCTTGCCATGGCAAGGATGTAGACGGATAAACACTGGACAAACAGATTGGCGCATAAACATGAATGACAACTTTACACCTAAAATAACACTGTTTCACTGTATAAACACAGTTTCCGAAATTGGCGGTTTCTCTTTGACCGGCCAGGACAATTTTGAATTGGAAACCGTCAAGTTGCCATGCTCAAGCATGGTAAAGGATGTTTTTCTGTTGCGGGCATTCGAAGCCGGCTCGGATGCAGTGATCGTACTGGTCTGTCCTGAAGGACAGTGCCGTTATGTAGAGGGCAATATAAGAGCAAAAAAACGTGTGGCATGGGTTCGGAACCTGCTGGACGAGATCGGTCTCGACGGCCGGCGGCTGTCCTTAAGGAACATTTCTGCCGGAGATACCGTCGCAGCATCTCGGATTATACAGAACGTATTGAAAGATCTTGAAGACTTGGGGCCCAACCCGGCTGTTTAATATCCCTCCCAACACAAAAATAAACAAGGATACTTGCTATGATCGTTGGAGAACAAAAACCCATATCGGAAATCAAGGAAATCATCGCACCCTACAAGAAAATTCTTATTCTGGGCTGCGGCACCTGTGTGAAAACCTGTTTTGCCGGAGGTGAAGACGAAGTTGCCGTGCTGGCATCCGCACTGAGACTGGCCTGTAAAAAAGACGGCAAGGAGATTGAAATCGAAGAGTTTACGATAGAACGCCAATGCGAAGACGAATTTATTCAGGAAAGTGCACCGGCCATCTCTCGCAATGACGGGGTCTTATCCCTGGCCTGTGGTGCCGGCGTTCAGGCCCTTGCCAGGCGCTTCGCAAAAAGTCCGGTTTTGCCGGGCGTAAACACGACCTTCATCGGTGTTCTGGAAAAACAGGGGGTCTTTACCGAGGAGTGTTCCGGCTGCGGTAATTGCAGACTCGACATATTCGGAGGAATTTGTCCGGTCACCCGATGTGCCAAAAAGCTTTTGAACGGACCCTGCGGCGGATCACAGAACGGCAAATGTGAGATCAATCCTGAAACCGACTGCGCCTGGCAGATGATCATCGAACGGCTCGGGATATTGGGACAGATGGATAATTTGAGAATCTATGTTCCCCCCAAAAATTGGCAAACCAGCCTTTCAGGCGGTCCAAGAAAATTAGTGAGAGAGGATCATATGATATGAATATGAAAGCTTCGAGCAGATTACAGGAAATTTTATCAAACGGAGAGTTTGCCGTTACCGCCGAATGCGGTCCCCCCCGGGGCGCGAATCCCGAGGTCATCCGTAAAAAAGGCGAATTATTAAAGGGGTGGGTAGACGCCGTCAACGTCACCGACAATCAAACCGCAATCGTAAGAATGTCCAGTATAGCGGCGTGTGCGCATCTTCTGCAAATGGGTCTGGAACCGGTCATGCAGATGGTCACCCGGGATCGGAATCGGATTGCCCTGCAATCGGATATTATGGGTGCCTATTCTTTGGGGATAAAAAATATCCTCTGCCTTTCAGGGGATCATCAGAGTTTCGGCAGCCAGCCGGATGCGTTGAATGTATTTGATATCGATTCCATGAATCTTATCCGAACCGTTCAGACCATGCGAGATGAAGGCAAGGATATGAGCGGTTTTGATTTGAACGATCCGCCTCGAATGTTTATCGGAGCGGCCGCCAACCCGTTTGCCGACCCTTTTGAATATCGCGTCATTCGCCTGGCAAAAAAAATCGACGCCGGCGCTGATTTCATTCAGACCCAGTGCATCTATAATATGGATCGATTCAAGGAATGGATGAAAATGGCCCGGGAAGAAGGCCTGACTGAAAAGGTTCATATTCTCGGCGGTGTAACCCCGCTGAAATCCGCCGGTATGGCGAAATTCATGAACAGCAAAGTGGCCGGTATGGATGTTCCGGAATCGCTGATCAAACGAATGGCCGGCGTTCCCAAGGAAAAGGCCGTTGAAGAAGGCCTTAAAATATGCCTGGAAACCATCGCCGAGTTGCGTGAAATCGAAGGGGTTCACGGGGTTCATATTATGGCCATTGAATGGGAGGAAATCGTCGCCGAAATCGTCGAATCGGCCGGCCTGAAACCGAAACCCTGACGATTGATGATTTGCGGTTGATGATTGAGAACCTTAGAAAATTTGTTGATTCTCAATAAATCACGAAGTCCACGGGTGATAAGATTTAAAAGATCTGACTGTTTGAGTATGTTAGTGAACCTTAGAAAAAACAGTGTTTAAAATTATTTATCCTTAATAAATAGATAAACACCGACGTTTCAGCGGTTCATATAAAAATTATTGGATACTGTTTTTTCTTTAGGATCACTTTTATACGAGTTTCAGATATTTTAAATTTTATTATCCGAGGACGACACGTCAACAGAACGTCTCATGCACCAGAATTTAATAAGTTGTTACAAATTGGAGAGTTAAATGCCCAAGAAGTATCATATACCCATTAAAACCGCTGATCCAAGGCACCATCCCATCGGCAAGTATGCCACGGTGGAGTTCCGGGAAGACTGCGCCGGCAGCTGCAGAGAGTGTGTGAAGAAAAAATGCATTTACGGTATTTTTAAGGATAACTACCTTCACATGAGCACCATGGGAGAACCTGAATACCAGTATGACTGCCACAGTTGTTTTCGGTGTGTCCAGGAATGCACAAAAGGCATTTTTTCCCGGGTGATCAATCCGGAATACCGGACGTTGGGCGATGCGTATTGGCGTGCCGATACCATACACAGGATCTGGTATCAGGCCCATACCGGAAAGATTCCGGTTTCAGGGGCCGGGTATCGGGGTCCGTTTGTGGCAGCCGGTTTCGATTCCATGTGGACCGACATGTCTGAAATTGTTCGGCCCACCCGGGATGGCATCCACGGCCGGGAGTATATCAATACCTGTATCGAAATCTCCCGCAAAATATCCCCCTTAAAGTTCAATGACGACATGTCTTTGGCCTCGGAAGCATTTCCGATTCTGGAGATTCCCCTACCGTTAATGTTTCAGATGCCGGAACGCCTGATCGTCAATGACCCTATTCTTGAATCAGCGGCTAAGGCAGCCCAGGTTCTCGAAACCTTTCTGATCCTTCGACCTGAAGAATATTCGGAAACCCTTTTGCCGTATGCCCGGAATCTGATTCCCAGTCTTACCTGTGACAATGCCATGGATCACCGATCACTCATCCTCAACAGTCGTGCGGTTGAACTGGGTTTTGGCACGGATATCGAAGATACGGTTCATAACATCCGTAAAATAAAATCGGATATCATTCTGATGGTCCGTATTCCCCTGGATGTCGATGCTGCATCCCGCGCTTTGACACTTTCGGGTTTGGAGGTCGACACCCTTCATTTTTATGCAGACCAACACGGTAACGAACTGAATACCGAACATCCCCGGTTTTTAAAAGAAATGATTCGAGAGATTCATCTAAAGCTCGTGGATGGTTTGGTCAGACAAAAAATCAACCTGGTATTTTCAGGTGGAATCGCCATGGCCGAGCATATGGCCAAATCCATCATTTGCGGTGCCGACGGTGTCATTGTGGACATCCCCCTACTCATCGCTCTGGAATGCAGGCTGTGTTACCGTTGCCGAAAAGATTTGTCATGCCCTGCAAAAATAGACAACACCATCGTTCCCCAATGGGGCAGCCAGAGAATGATCAATCTAATGGGTGCATGGCACAACCAGCTCATCGAACTGATGGGCGCCATGGGAATCCGGGAGGCAAGAAGACTCAGGGGCGAGGTCGGCCGATCCATGTGGTTTGAGGATCTGGAAATGGAAAGTTTCGGTCCCATATTCGGAAAAAGAAAAATAGCAGGATTAAAATAACCCATGAAAAAAAATAACATTCATTTTCAATTCCCGAAAACCGTCCAAGTGCCGGATCGGTTTCGGAATTCCATCGGCAAGTACGTTGTCCGGCGAAATTCCCGATGTATCTCATGCGGGCTGTGTGCAGAACTGTGTCCGTATGGCGTACATCCGCGATATGACGTCTACTCAAACCCCTTACGCCCCAAAGATTACAGATGTATCGGCTTTAAATGCAAAGAAAATGATTTTTTCTGTATAGACCGTTGCCCGGAACAGGCCCTGACCCTCCGGCAGAATCCGATTCTGGAAACTTTAGGAGATTACCGCTGGACATCAGAGATGCTCATTGCACACTGGGACATGGCGCAAACAGCGAATCTCCCGGTGGTTGATCTGGAATACAACCTTGGCAACTCGGGTGGCGGTTTTGATAAAATCCGCTTCAAAATACCGGAACCGGGTGACTACCTTAACCTCGGCGATGAGGAGATCGACACCAGTATCGCATTGAACAAACGGGGTGACGGAAGGCCGGAGAAGATCAACGGCATCCCGTGTTACGGCGGCGGCATGTCTTACGGCTCCACGGCACTGTCGGTCATGGTGGCCAGAGCACGGGCAGCGAAACTGCTGAACACATTGACCTGTACCGGAGAAGGCGGCTATCCCCAGGAATTGACCCCCTATTCCGAGCATGTCATCACCCAGATTGCCACCGGTTTATTCGGAATCAGAGAAGAAACCATTTTGTATGCACCCATGGTGGAATTCAAATATGCCCAGGGTGCCAAGCCTGGATTGGGTGGCCACTTGCTGGGCGACAAGGTGACCCCCGAAGTCGCCGCCATGC
>JAHECI010000385.1 GCA_024641825.1 Desulfobacterales bacterium
AAAAGTATTCCTATGGTTAAAATTTTCGCCTTCCTTGAACTTGAACAAAAATTAACATTTTTCAAAGGTCTCTTTAAGATTACTCTGGGGGGATACAATAATTATCCATAATTTTGAAACCCTCAATGCTGTTCGCTTTAACGCGCTCTAATTTGCTCAGACAGCTTGCCCATGGAAACGGAATTGTCCTGCGGCTGACCGAACAAGTGACCTTAATCCAATTCCATCGGAACATGTTTTTGGGAACCGCTCTAAAATGGTATGGTTATCAACGTGTTAAATTTTTTGAGAAAAAATTTCTTGTTGAATCCTTTTGGTTAACAATAATATAATTGAATGTAAAATACAAATATGGAGAAAAAAAAGACATGATGGACAATTCGGACATCTCAAATGCCATGGAGATTCATCTGGGGGAGATATTTCATGACCTGCCGGAAATGCCGGTGTTTGTTCCGGGGGTTCGACGGGCCTCCAAACGGAGTTTTACCCTGACCCGGACCGAAACCGTCCTGGCCTTGAAAAATGCATTACGGTATATCCCCGAAAAATGGCATGAAAAACTGGCGCCTGAATTTTTAGATGAACTGTTGACCCGGGGAAGAATTTACGGGTATCGCTTCAGACCCCGAGAGAACATTGTGGGCCGGCCCATCGATGAATACAAAGGCAATTGTCTCGAAGGGAAGGCATTTCAGGTGATGATCGACAACAATCTGGATGTGGACATTGCATTGTACCCCTATGAGCTCGTGACCTACGGCGAGACCGGCCAGGTCTGTCAGAACTGGATGCAGTATCGGCTCGTTAAACGGTATCTGGAGAAATTGACGCGGCGTCAAACCTTGGTGGTTGCATCCGGTCATCCCTTAGGATTGTTCGCGTCGCCGGAAAGCGCACCCCGGGTCATCATCACCAATGCCCTCATGGTGGGAGCCTTTGACGATCCGGACAACTGGCACCGGGCCGTGGCCCTGGGGGTGGCCAATTACGGCCAGATGACCGCCGGGGGATGGATGTACATCGGTCCCCAGGGGATCGTTCACGGAACGTACAGCACCATTTTGAACGCAGGACGGGCAAAGCTGAACATACCGGCGGACAGCGATTTAAGGGGGCGTTTGTTCGTGTCTTCGGGTCTGGGGGGTATGAGCGGTGCCCAGGGCAAAGCCGTGGAGATCGCCAACGGTGTGGGGATCATTGCCGAGGTCGATGGTTCAAGAATTAAAACCCGGCATGATCAGCATTGGGTGAGCGTGGTGGTGGACGATCCCGGCAAGGCCTTTGAACTGGCAAAAAAATGTCAGGATAAGCAGGAGAGCCGGGCCATCGCCTTTTATGGAAACATCGTCGATTTGCTCGAATATGCGGTCGCCCATAAAAAGAAAATCGATCTGTTGTCCGACCAGACCTCTTGCCACGCGGTCTATGAAGGCGGATACTGTCCCCAGGGCTTGACCTTTGCGGCCCGCACGGAACTTTTAAAAAAAGACCCCGAAATCTTCAAAGAACATGTGGATATTTCCTTGGGGCGCCACTACCAGCTGATCAAAACCCTGGTGGACAGCGGGACCTATTTTTTTGACTATGGCAACAGCTTTTTAAAGGCGGTGTTCGACGCCGGCGTGAATGAAATCTGCAAAAACGGCCAAGATCCCCTGGATGGATTTATTTTCCCGTCGTATGTGGAAGACATCATGGGACCGTTGCTGTTCGATTACGGTTACGGCCCCTTTCGCTGGGTGTGCCTCAGCGGGAAAAAAGAGGATCTGTTGATGACCGACCGGGCCGCCATGGCATGCATCGATCCGGAGAGAAGATTCCAGGACAGAGACAACTACATGTGGATAAAGGATGCCGATAAAAACGACCTCGTCGTGGGAACCCAGGCGAGAATCTTGTACCAGGATGCCGTGGGGAGGATGACCATTGCCTTGAAATTCAACGAGATGGTCCGAAACCGCGACATCGGGCCGGTGATGCTCGGCAGAGACCATCACGATACCGGCGGCACGGATTCGCCGTTCAGGGAAACGGCCAATATCAAAGACGGGAGCAACATTATGGCGGACATGGCCACCCATTGTTTTGCCGGCAACGCCGCCAGGGGGATGAGCCTGGTGGCACTGCACAACGGCGGGGGCGTGGGCATCGGAAACGCCGTCAACGGCGGCTTCGGCCTGGTTCTCGACGGGAGTGAACGGGTCGATGGTATCATTCGAAGCGCCATCCCCTGGGATGTGATGGGGGGTGTTGCCCGGCGGGCCTGGGCGAGAAATGAAAACTCCATGGAAACCTGCATGCAATACAATCGGCAAAGACAGGGGAGCGATCATATTACCCTGCCGTTCATTCCCGATGAAGATCTCATAGAAGATCTGGTGGCCGGGGCCTTTAAACCTTGATCAAGAGGAAAAACCCATGTCGAACCTGAAAAAAATTATCGAGTGCGTGCCGAATTTCAGTGAAGGACGGAATCTGAAAAAAATAGAAAAAATCGTGGATGCCTTTCGGGGAAAAGACGGGGTCAAACTCCTGGACTATCAACGGGATGAAGATCACAATCGCCTGGTGGTGACCCTTGTGGGAGACCCGGATGCTTTAAAACCTGTTCTCATTCAAGCCTTTGCTTCGGCCATCGAAGTCATCGATATGCGAAAACACAACGGCCAGCATCCGAGAATGGGCGCCGTGGATGTCGTTCCGTTGATCCCTATCAAAAACGTCTCCATGGAAGCGGCCATTGCCCTTTCCAAGGAGGTTGCCGAAGAAGTATCTGAAAAATTCAATCTGCCCGTATTCCTCTACGAAGAATCGGCGGTTCGGAAAGATCGACGCAACCTGGCCGATATTCGAAGGGGGCAGTTCGAAGGCATGGCCGATAAAATCAGGCAGCCGGAGTGGACACCCGATTTCGGGCCCCAAACAATCCACCCCACCGCCGGCGTCACCGCCGTCGGCGCCCGAATGCCCCTGGTTGCCTTTAACGTGAATTTGAATACCGACGACCTTTCCATCGCAAACCATATTGCAAAAAAGGTCCGACATGCCGGCGGCGGGCTGCGATACTGCAAGGGGATCGGTGTGGAATTAAAAGAAAGAGGGTTGGTCCAGGTCTCCATGAACATGACGGATTATACAAAAACCGCCCTTTACCGGGCCTTTGAACTCATCAGGATGGAAGCCCGAAGATACGGTGTCACGGTGGTGGGCAGTGAAATCGTCGGTCTGGTGCCCATGGGGGCATTGCTGGATACGGCCGTCTATTATCTGGGCATTGAAAA
>JAHECI010000071.1:0-1320 GCA_024641825.1 Desulfobacterales bacterium
AAATTCGGGTCAGTCGATTCCATAGGCGTTGAGCTTTCTTCGAAGGGTGTTCAGGCCGATGCCAAGACGCCGGGCGGCCTTGGATTTGTTTTGGCCGGACAGTTTATAGACCTTGATAATATGGGATCTTTCAACTTGGGCAAGGGATACCATATCTTCTGTTGCGGACGGGGTCAGGCAGTTTGATATTGACTTGGACCTTCTTAATTCGCCGGGGAGAAAATCTGAAGAGATGGGCCGCCCCTGGGCCAGATTTACGGCGGACTGTATGATGGACTTGAGTTCCCGGATATTTCCGGGATAGTCGTACTCCATGAGCAGACACATGGCCGCTTCTTCTATGGTAAGATTTTTATTAGAGCGGTTATAGTCTTTTAGAAATTTACTCGCCAGAAGGGGTATATCTTCTCTTCTCTCCTTTAAAGGCGGCAGATGAAGCCATCCGCCCCGGATTCTGTAATATAAATCTTTTCGGAAAACCTTTTTGGCCATCAGTTTTTCCAGGTCTTCGTTGGTGGCGGCAATAAAGCGGACATCGGCCTTTTGATGGCGGCTTTTCCCCAGCTTAAAGTATTCTCCGTCCTGCAGAACCCGCAGCAGTTTTCCCTGAAGTTCAAGGGGCATGTTGCCGATTTCGTCTAAAAATACGGTTCCGTGGTCGGTGTATTCCAGATATCCCTTGCGACCATTTTCAGCACCGGTAAAAGCGCCTTTGGTGTGGCCGAAAAATTCCGCTTCAAAGAGACTGCCGGTGAGGGACGCCATGTTGATCGGTGTAAAGGGAAACTTCCCCCGGAGGCTCGCAGCGTGAATGGCCCATGCAAGAAGTTCCTTTCCGGTTCCGCTCTCACCGGTAATTAACAGCGGAACATCGCTGCCTGCATGGAGCTCCGCTTCTTTTAGAACCCTTAAAACCTTTTGGGATCGGGTGACAATCGGCTTAAACGGTGCCGGATTTATCAGTTGGGGAAGGGTCGGACTTTTTTCGATATCCAGGATATCGAGGAGCCGTTTTTTCTCAAGAACCCGTTTCATGGAAAAGGCAAGATCTTCCTGGGAAACAGGCTTGACAAGGTAGTCATACGCACCTTTTTTTAAACATTCCACGGCAACCCGGGCCTCGTTAACGGCGGTGATCATAATACATTCGGTTCTTGGGCTGATGTTTTTGATGGTTTCGAGCACTTCCAGTCCGTTCATCTCGGGCATGGTCATATCGATCAGTGCAATATCGAAAACCGCTCCTTGTTCAAACAGAGAAACCGCTGTTATGGAATTATCTTCCGTGCGTATATTTTTAAAACCTGAGTTTAGAAGATG
>JAHECI010000071.1:1420-7247 GCA_024641825.1 Desulfobacterales bacterium
AATTTCCTGCCCCAGGAAATTATAACGATCTATCCACCTCATTTTACAGTATTTTTTTACCATCCGCTCCAATCTTTTTATCCCGGCACGATTGTTGCTCATACAGTATCAGAAGGACATATCGCCCGTTTTTAGATTTAGCCGCAGAGGCACAGAGGGCGCAGAGAGCCATTATAAAGACCTCACCTAGCGAGGAAGATTGAACCTAAAGCCAAACATTTTAAGCGCAACCACTCATGCAAATAAAGCTTCTGCAACAGCAAGCTTGCCGAAAACTTTCCCCTTTTGCGTGTTCTTTACGCCAAAGGAAAACCCCGCACATCTCTGCGTCCTCTGAGTCTCTGCGGCGGGCAACAACGACAGTGGTGGAAAATTGGGCGTAGGAGGGGAAATAACCCTCTTAAATTGTAAAAAAACCGGTTCAAACCCATCATTCCATTACTTCATTATTCCAATTGGGGCAAAGCCCCCAAGTTCTTTTTCCATGCGCGTGGCTGCGGTGGTTAAAATCGCAAAGCGATTTTATGATCCGAGCTGCTTTTTCTGAAAAAAATCGGAGGTAGTCGTATGAAATTAAAGCGCAAATTCGATGCAGGGGAATTTGCCGTCCTTGCGGAAATGGAACCGCCCAAGGGGGTGGATGTCTCCACAATGCTGTCCAATGCCATGAGAGTCAAGGGGGAGGTCGACGCTTTTGTCATACCGGAGATGAGCAACGCCGTCATGCGGATGAGTTCTTTAGGCGGTGCCATGATTCTCCAGGGAAAAGGGATGGAGACCGTGATGCAGGTGAACTGTAGAGACCGAAACCGGATTGCCCTCCAGGCGGATCTTCTGGCAGCCAATGGATGCGGAATCACCAATGTCATGGCGGTCACCGGAGAAGACCCCAGCTTTGGGGATCATTTTCAGGCAAGATCCGTATATGACATCGATCTTCTGGAATTACTCAATGCCATTCGAGGGCTTCAAGACGGAAAGGACATGGCCGGTATCGAGCTTTCAGGCGCCCCTCGGTTCCTGGTGGGGTCCACGGTAGACGCCGGTGCCAAGGGAAAATCTCCCGAGCTGGAGGTGGAGAAGATGACCCAAAAAATTCAAGCGGGGGTCCAGTTTTTCATCTCACCCCCCCTGTTTGACCTTTCCGCCATTCATCCGTTCATGAAACGTGTGGATATTCGGAAAACAAAAATCATCCCAACGGTTTTACTCCTCAAATCCCTCGGCATGGCCCGATATATCATGCGGAATGTGGATAACGTTTATATCTCCGATTCACTGATCGATCGCATCCAAAAATCCCCTGACAAGGTCCGCGAGTGTACCCGGATTGCATCGGAAATGGTCACATCGTTAAAAAAAGAAGGCTTCAGCGGCGTAAACTTGGCAACCCTCGGATGGGAGCACAAACTCCCTGAGATACTCGAAAGAATATAAGGATGGGAAAAATGGAGCACACAAACAGCCAGAAGAACGACATGCCCACTGAAAAACACGGGAAAAATCCAATAGGATCGGCCATGGTGGTTGGCAGCGGAATCGCAGGGATGCAGTCCGCCCTCGATCTTGCCAACTCCGGTTATTATGTGTACCTGGTGGAAAAATCTTCGGCCATCGGCGGACTCATGTCCCAACTCGACAAGACGTTCCCCACCAACGACTGTGCCATGTGAATTATCTCACCGAAACTGGTCGAGGTCGGCCGGCACCTGAACATAGAGCTTCTGACAAACACCGAACTTTTGGATCTTAACGGCGAAGCAGGACATTTTACGGCCCGGATTCGCCAGGAACCCCGCTTTATTGACCTTTCAAAGTGTACGAGTTGCGGGGAATGTATCAAGGTCTGTCCCGTAGAGCTTCCCAACGAATACGACGAAGGCCTGTCTGTTAAGAAGGCGGCTTACAAAAAATACGCCCAGGCCATTCCAGGGGCCTTTGCCATTGAGAAAACAGACCCCGCGCCCTGCCGTATGACCTGCCCTGCCGGACAGAATGTTCAAGGGTATGTTCAGATGGTCAAGGAAGGCAAGTATAAAGAGGCCTTGAAAATAATTATGGAAGATCATCCGTTCCCCGGCGTGCTGGGGCGGATTTGTCCCCACGAGTGCGAAGATGCGTGCCGTCGATGTGACGTCGACGAACCCATCGCCATCCGGGATCTCAAGCGACTGGCCGCAGATGAGTTTGATCCCCGGGACATCGAGATTGATTGTCTGCCACCCAGAAAAGAGAAGGTGGCGATCATCGGTTCAGGTCCTTCGGGTCTTTCCGCCGCCTATCATTTGGCCCGAAAAGGCGTGTTGTCCACGGTGTTCGAGGCCTTGCCCGAAGCCGGCGGGATGCTCCGTGTGGGGATCCCTGCCCATCGTCTGCCAAGGGACATTCTGAACCGGGAAATCGAGGTGGTGACCAACCTGGGGGTAAAAATTAAGACCAACACCCCTTTGGGTGAGGATTTGACCCTGGATGATCTCTTGAACGATGGGTACCAGGCGGTGTATCTCGCCCTGGGCGCTCACAAAGGCATCGAACTGGGAATCCCCGGTGAAAAGGCCGGCGGCGTGCGTCAGGGCGTCGATTTCCTAAGAGAAGTCAATCTCACCGGCACGGCCGATATCGGCGAAAATGTGGCCATCATCGGCGGTGGGAATGTGGCCATCGATGTGGCCAGATCCGCGGTTCGGCTGGGTGCAAAAGCGGTAAAAATCATTTACCGGCGCACCCGTGCAGAGATGCCGGCCTGGGAGGAAGAAATCCAGGCAACCGAGGCAGAGGGAGTTGAAATCACCTATCTTTCCGCACCCCAAGAGGTGTTGACCCAAGACGGCCGGGTCGTGGGACTCAGATGTATCCGGATGGAGCTGGGTGAACCGGATTCATCCGGCAGAAGACGGCCGGTCCCCATACCGGGCAGTGAATACGACATCAAGATCGACCAGCTGGTCCCCGCCATCGGTCAGCGCCCGGACCTTTCGGCCATCGAGAATGTGGCGGGCCTGAACATCTCCCGCTGGGGCACCACCGAAGTCGACGCCGTCACCTATGCAACGGATCGAGAAGGCGTTTTTTCCGGGGGGGATTTGCAGACCGGTCCGGGCATCGCCATCGCTGCCATCGCAGCCGGTCGCGAAGCCGCCGAATCCATCGTAAGGTATCTCGATCATCAGGACATGGCAAAAGGACGCGAACCCGCAACCCATGAGGATCCGGTGTATCGTCCGATTCCCGAAGACGAACCTGAAATCCTTCGGTCAAAAATGCCGGAACTGCCCGTGGAAAAACGGGCAGGTAATTTTAAAGAAGTGGAACTGGGCTATGACCCAGCGTCCGGTCGGCAAGAAGCCGCACGCTGTTTGAACTGCAGTGACTGTTCGGAGTGCTATCAGTGTGTGGACGCATGTCTGGCAGAGGCTGTGGATCACTGCCAGGTTCGGGTGGAAAGGGATATCGATGTGGGCTCCGTGGTGTTGTGCCCCGGAAGCGAGCCCTTCGATCCTTCGGGTCTGGAACAGTTCTATCATTACAAAAATAATCCAAACGTCGTGACCAGTCTTGAATTTGAACGGATTCTCAGCGCTTCCGGTCCCACCATGGGACATTTGGTCCGGCCTTCGGATGAAAAAGCGCCGAAAAAGATCGCCTGGCTCCAGTGCATCGGCTCCCGGGATACCAACCGATGCGGCAACGGTTACTGCTCTTCGGTCTGCTGCATGTATGCCGTCAAAGACGCCATGATCGCCAAAGAGCATGCCCACGGAGACCTCGATTGTGCCATTTTCAACATGGATATCCGCACCTTTGGAAAGGACTACGAAAAATACTATCTTCGGGCCAAAGAAAAAGAGAACGTTCGATTTATCAAGGCACGGGTCCATACCATCGACGAGGTGGGGGAACAGAGAAATTTGCGCATTCAGTATGTGAACGAAGCCGGCGAACTGGAAGAAGAGATCTTCGATATGATCGTCCTTTCGGTGGGTCTTCAGGTGCCTGAATCCACCGCTGATCTGGCCAAACGGTTGGATGTGGACCTTAACCAATACAAGTTTGCCGTTACCGACACTTTTGCGCCGGTGGAGACGTCCCGACCGGGGGTTTATGCATGCGGCGTGTTTCAGGAACCCAAAGATATTCCCAGCTCCGTCACAGAAGCGAGTGCGGCTGCGTGTCTGGCAGGAGGCCGCCTGAATCAATCCAGAAACACCCTGACAAAAAGTGTCGAACTTCCCGAAGAAATCGATCTCACCGAAGAGGCACCGCGAATCGGGGTCTTTGTCTGCAACTGCGGTGTCAACATTTCGGGTGTCGTGGACGTCGCCATGTTGGAAGAATATGCCAAAACACTTCCCCATGTGGTGCACGCCGGACAGAATCTCTTCACCTGCTCCCAGGACTCCCAGGAAGAAATGAAAGATGTCATCAAGGAACACCGACTCAACCGGATCGTGGTGGCGGCATGCACGCCCAAAACCCACGAGGGAATATTCATGGACACCCTCGAAGCCTGCGGGATCAACAAATACCTCTTTGAGATGGCCAATATCCGAAATCAGGATTCCTGGGTCCATTCCGATGATCCTGAAAAAGCCTCGGTAAAAGCCAAACATCTGGTGAAAATGGCGGTGGCCCGTGCCGCCACCCTCCATCCCCTCCATGAAAAGAAGATTCCGGTCATTCAGAGAGCGCTGGTCATCGGTGGCGGGGTGGCCGGGATGAATGCCGCACTGGGTCTTGCAGACCAGGGGTTCCCGGTGGTTCTGGTTGAAAAGGAAGACAAACTGGGGGGCATGGCCAACCGTCTCACCGCCACCATCGAAGGGGCGGATGTGGGAACGTATCTGGAAGAATTGATTCAGAGGGTGACATCCCATTCCCAAATCCAGGTCTTGACCCGTTCCCTTATCGTGGGGTTTTCCGGATTCAAAGGAAATTTCACCACCGAAGTTCTGGTGGGACCGGGCATGTATGAAAGAAAGATCGACCACGGCGTCGTTGTGTTGGCCACAGGTGCAACGGAATACCGCCCCAAAGAGTATCTCTACGGACAGAACCAAAGCGTGGTGACCCAGGTCGAACTGGCCCAACGTTTAAAAGAAAAAGGGGCCGGGGATCTGGACCGGGTGGTCATGATCCAGTGTGTGGGATCGAGAAACGACGAGAACCCCAACTGCTCCAGAATCTGCTGCCAGAGCGCCGTCAAAAATGCCCTTCATATCAAAAAGCTCCGGCCGGATGCCCAAATTTTCATCCTTTACCGGGATATCCGGACCTATGGATTTCTGGAAGAGTACTATACCGAAGCCAGAAAACAGGGCGTAATATTTTCCCGATACGATGCTGAAGATCCGCCGACGGTGGAATCGTCGGAAGCGGGTGTGGTGGTGACCTTCAAGGATCACGTTCTGGGTCGCGATCTCCAGGTCGGAGCCGACCTTCTTGCCCTGAGCGCCGGTATGGTTGCTGAAGATACCGAGGAACTCGCCTCCATCGTCAAGCTGGCCCGAACCGCTGAAGGTCACTTTATGGAGGCCCATGTGAAGCTCAGACCCGTGGACATGGCCACCGAAGGAATTTTTGTGTGCGGGACCGCCCACAGTCCCAAATTGTTGCCCGAATCGATCTCACAGGCGTTTGCCGCAGCCTCCAGGGCCACGACATTTCTGTCCCAGCCGCAGTTGACCCTGTCGGCGGTCACGGCCCATGTGGAAGAAGACCTGTGTGCCTCATGCCTCATATGCGTCCGCTCCTGCCCCTATCAGGTGCCCAGGATCAACCAGGACGGTGTCAGTGAAATCGATGTGGCGTTATGTCACGGATGCGGTGT
>JAHECI010000071.1:7347-12159 GCA_024641825.1 Desulfobacterales bacterium
GATTTCGAGCCGATCATCATTGCATTTTGCTGCAGCTACTGAGGTTATACTGCTGCGGACCTGGCAGGGTCCATGCGATTGCAGTACCCTTCTGACATAAAAATCATTCTCGTTCCATGCACCGGAAAGGTGGATGTCCTTCATATTCTCCATGCCTTTGAAAAGGGCGCGGACGGCGTATATGCCGTGGGATGTATGGAAGGAGATTGTCATTATAACAGCGGCAACCTCAGAGCCCGTAAACGGGTGGAACAGGCCCAAAGCATTCTCGAGACCATCGGCATCGGTGGAGAAAGGGCACAGATGTACAACCTTTCCTCGAGTGAAGGACCGCGTTTCGCCCAGATTGCCGCTGAGATGGATGAAAAAATCCGAAATTTGGGGCCCAATCCCATTAAACTGGCCAAAAAGAAGGCCGCATAAAACCATTGGAGATTCTCAATTGAAAATCTTCAATCTTCACTGAAAGAGAGGTCTTATGATTGTTGCAGACAGAAAACCGATCGAAGAGATAATCGCGGAGATCAAAGAACATGAAAAAGTCCTCATCCTCGGTTGTAACGAGTGTGTTACCGTTTGTGAGGCAGGGGGAAAGAAAGAAGTCGGTGTTCTGGCTTCGGCCCTTAGAATGTATTTCCTCAACCAGGGACGTGACGTTAAAATAGATGAAATAACCTTGGAGCGGCAATGCGATCACGAATATCTCGAAGAAATTCGGGATGCCATAGATCAATACGATGCCGTTGTTTCCCTTGCCTGCGGCGTGGGCGTTCAGTTCATGGCCGAAAAATATCATACGATGCCGGTCTATCCCGGTGTGAACACCTGTTTTTTAGGGGTCACCGAAAAACGAGGGTTGTGGACGGAAAGGTGCCAGGCCTGCGGACAGTGTATCCTGGCCCGGACCGGCGGAATCTGCCCGGTCTCCCGCTGTGCAAAGCGAATTCTCAACGGCCCGTGCGGCGGTTCCACCCAGGGCAGCTGCGAAATTAACAAGGAAATCGACTGTGCCTGGCAATTGATTGTCGACCGTCTCAAGGCACTCAACCGGCTCGACGATTATGAACAAATCGACCCCATAAAAGACTGGTCCACGGACAGGGCCGGAGGACCCAGAAAAGTTGAAAGGGAGGATGTGCAGCAATGAAAATAAACACACCCAGCAAACTGGAAAAGATTCTGGCCGCCGGTCACCTTGCTGTTACCTCCGAGTGCGGCCCCCCCAGGGGGAGCGATCCCGAGGTGATTGTTGAAAAGGCCAACCTGATCAAGGATCATGTGGACGCCATCAATATTACGGACAATCAAACATCCGTTACGCGCATGTGCAGCCTGGCGGCCTGTATAAAACTAAAGCTCATGGGACTTGAACCGGTACTGCAGATGGTGACCCGGGACCGGAATCGCATCGCTTTGCAGAGCGATATTCTCGGGGCGGCGGCCTTCGACATACACAATATTCTCTGCCTTTCCGGAGATCACCAGAGCTTCGGCGACTGCCCCACCGGTCAGAACGTTCATGATATCGACTCCATCCAGTTGATTCAAACCGTCCGGCACATGCGGGACGACGGCAAGTTCCTGGGAGGAGACGAAATTTCCCGGCCCCCCAAAATGTTTGTCGGCGCTGCGGCAAATCCATTTGCAGACCCGTTTGAAATCCGTGTTCCCCGCCTGGCAAAAAAAATTGCCGCCGGGGTGGAGTTTATTCAAACCCAATGCATCTATGATCTCGACAAGTTCGAGCTCTGGATGAAAATGGCCGGCGACCGGGGGCTCCTTGAAAACGTCAGTATTCTGGCAGGGGTCACCCCGTTTAAATCGGTGGGCATGGCCCGGTACATGAAAAACCGGGTGCCGGGAATCGAAGTCCCGGAGGAGATGGTAAAAAGAATGGCAGATACCCCCAAGGAAAAGCAACCCGAGGAGGGAATCAAGATCTGCATCGAGTCCATGCAGCGCCTAAAAGAGGTGGAAGGTGTTCGTGGATTTCATGTCATGGCCATTGAATGGGAAGAAATGGTCCCACAAATTGTAGAAAAAACCGGCCTGTATCCAAGGCCGAGCGTGGATTGATTCCGGGTTTGTTTTTTTTAGTGCCAAAGGACCGAATATCCGGCGCCAAAAGCTATAAACGGAATTAAGATCCGGAATTAAAAAAAGGAGGCTAATTATGAGTGAAAAAAAGAGAATTCTCGTGGTCGACGATGAGCCTGATTTCTGTTCGATCGTTCAAGGGCAGTTGGAAAAAGAAGGCTTTGAAGTTGAGGTGGCGTACAACGGTGTTGAAGGTCTGGAAAAAGTCCATGCAAGTCCGCCGGACGCCATTGTCCTGGATGTCATGATGCCTGAAATGGACGGATACGAAGTGTGTAAGAAGCTGAAAGCCGATGAAAAATGTGTCGACATTCCCATTATTCTGCTGACCGCCGTGGCATCCCATGTCACTTCCACCCGCTATTCCCATCGGGACGGGATGAGCACCGAAGCGGATGATTATATCGCAAAACCGGCCTCGGCAGAAGAAATATCGGCAAGTATCAAACGGCTTCTCGACTAGCCGAAAATCGACCGCCATGTTCTACCTGCAACCGATTGTTTTCCGTTGAAGGTTGATACTGCCCGATCTTTAAATTTCAACCTTCAACCGTCCATCTTCAATTGAATGGAGGCGATAATGTCATCCCAGATTATCAAGATTAAAGGGAAGAAGAAAAGCACGTTTAAAGACCAGGTCATGGCGCTTTTGCCCGAAGGGGGGAACCTGAATCTATGTCTGACCTGCGGGCTCTGTTCTTCCGGCTGCCCGGCAACGGGCCTGGAAAATATGGATCCCAGAAAATTCCTCCGAATGGCCGCTCTCGGCCTGGACGATGAAATTCTGAATTCCAACTGGGCCTGGTGTTGTACCATGTGCACCCGGTGCGTTTATGCCTGTCCCATGAAAATCGATATCCCCGGTCTGGTTTTCAACATTCGAAAAAACTGGCCCAAGGACGATCAGCCCAAAGGTATCCGGGGGTCTTGCGAGATGGCCCTAAAAAACGACACCTGCAGTGCCATGGGGGCCAATGAAGAAGACTGGCGTTTTGTGGTGGAAGATGTGGCTGAAGAAGTGCGGGAAACCCAGCCCGGTTTTGAAGATCTCCAGGCGCCCATGGACAAGGAAGGTGCGTATTTCTATCTCAACCAGAACTCCCGGGAACCCGTAACCGAGCCCGACGAGATGGTACCCCTGTGGAAGATTTTACATCTGGTGGGGGCGGACTGGACCTACGGATCCAAGGGCTGGGCCGCGGAAAACTACTGCCTGTTCTGTGCGGATCTGGAAAATTGGGAAAAAATTGTTCGGGTCAAGGCAAAGGCAGTCGATGATTTGAAATGCAAGGTCTGGCTCAATACCGAGTGAGGGCACGAACTGTTTGCGGTCCGGGTCGGACTGCAAAGATTCAACATCGAGCATAATTTTGAGTGCAAGAGTATCATTCAGTATTATGCCCAGTGGATCCGGGAAGGAAAACTGAAAGTTAATTCAGACTGGAACAAGGACCTGAAGGTCAAGTTTACGGTTCAGGACCCCTGCCAGCTGGTTCGCAAGAGCTTTGGCGATCCGGTGGCCGAAGACATGCGGTATGTTGTCAAAACAGTTGTGGGCGAAGAGAATTTCGTAGACATGACGCCCAACAAGTCCAACAACTACTGCTGCGGCGGCGGGGGCGGGTTCCTTCAGTCGGGATTCCCGGAATCCAGACGATATTACGGCAAACGTAAATTCGACCAGATCATGGCGACCGACGCCGATTACTGTATTACGCCGTGTCACAACTGTCACGCACAGATTCACGATTTAAAGGAACACTACCAAGGCAAATATCATACGGTTCATTTGTGGACCATCATATGCCTTTCCCTGGGGATTCTTGGCGAAAATGAACGTGTATACCTGGGATCGGACTTGGCCGAATTCGGTTTATAACCGGTTTTGATCGCATGATACCGGTCCCCATATTACAAAAAAATCCCTACGATTAACCTGCCCCGGGAAGTTGGGGCAGGTTTTTTGTTCCGCATCAATACATTTTAATTCCGGCGCCGCCGGGTTAGGGTTTGGTTTTCACATGCAGGTTTTTTGCATATTGGGCGATGAACGGATCATGCGGTCAAAATCGCCGGCCATCTTTTCAGCCATGCTGAAACGAATCGGGCTGAAAGCCGCCTATGTGCCGTTTAAAGTGGCTCCCGACCAAATCGGCCAGGCCCTGCAAAGTATTAAAGTCCTGAACATCGCCGGCGCCAATATCACCATCCCTTTCAAAGAGAAAGTCATACCCCATTTAGACGTTCTTTCAGAGGGCGCGAATATCATCGGGGCCATCAACACCATTGTCTGTAACGGAGGGAGTCTCAAAGGATACAATACCAATGCCATCGGTTTCATGGATGCTATCGGCGACGCAGGGTTTGATGTGGAGGGCAAATCAGCCCTTATTTTCGGAACCGGTGGCGCAGCCAAGGCCATTGCATTTGTTTTAAACTGGCTGAGAACAACGTCTATTTTTGTTGCCGGCCGGGACATGGAAAAAACCCGTCAAATTGTCGAACGCTTTGGGGGAGAAGCCATATCCCTTTATGATCTTCCCGATCGAACGTTGGATGTCAACATCGTGGTCAACGCCACGTCGGTTTCAAGCCCGGACGAGTCCCCCGAGATGGCTGCATTGCTTGAAAAAATTCAAATAAAGGGCTGCGAAATGGTGGTCGATCTCAACTATGACCGACGTGAAAATTTCTGGCAGGATATGGCCCTGAGAA
>JAHECI010000386.1 GCA_024641825.1 Desulfobacterales bacterium
TTGGGATTTTGAATTTCGGTCATTGTTATTTGTTTGTTTTTTGGGATTTGCTATTTGGAATTTCAATAAGTCAATGAACTTTCAATAAAGCAAATCCCCTCTGGGGATAACCAAAGCCGGGTCCTCCGGGCCCGGATTCTTTACTGTATGCTGCTGGCCCAAATATTGCAATAAAAGAGATGGGCCGAGTATAAATGCCCGTGTCTGTTCCATGGAACGGATGGAAAAGGCCGGGTCAACGATCCCCCGGACGACGCGTTTCAAGTGGGGAAAAAACATAGGCCGGCAAAGTTTGCGCTATATTCGACAAGGTCTCTGAACGGTTGACATTCCGGGACCGTGGCAGTATGAAGCTAGTCAACGATTGCCCGTAAAACGTGTGGTTTGAAATTGTCCGCCTATTATTTGCGGACAAAGGCAAAAGTACGATGGTGCTTTGATCGGTGCATTTGCTGCCGGATGCAACGCACCCGGTTTTCGGCGAAAATAAAAATTATTCCAGGGAATATCATGCCAAAAACATTGTTATCGGTTTGTATATATTTTTTCATATTCTTGACCGGCGGCGCCGGTTTAATTTACCAGGTAACCTGGCAGAAATATCTGAGCAGGCTTCTGGGGAGCGACAGTGTGGCCACGGCCATCATACTGGCGACATTCCTGGGAGGCCTATCGTTGGGGTATTATCTGTGCGGGAAACTCACCACGAAAATTAAAAGACACTTTATGGGGTATGCGCTTTTGGAAGGTATCATCGGGGTGTGGTGCTTCCTGTTCCCGCATCTCTTCAAAGGCGTAGATGTGTTGACCCAACATTGGAGTTTTTCTCCGCCCCTTGTGATCGTCGGCCAGGGAATACTCTGTTCTGCCGTGCTCATGGGCCTGCCCACCGTCTGTATGGGCGGAACCATCCCCTTTCTGACCCGGGGCATATCCAAAAACATTCAAGAAGCGACCCGGGTCCATGCGCTGGTGTATGCCGTCAATACCGCCGGTGCGTTTTTGGGAGCCCTTTTGGCCGGGTTTTATCTGATCCCCAACCACGGGCTGCCGGCGACCATGGTCAAGACTTCGTCCCTGAACCTAGGGGCGTTCTTCTTTTTTCTGATTTTGCCCAAGTTCTTACCCCGGGCCGAACACGCCGAAGAATCCAAAAAAACCAACAAAGAAATAACGCCCGAAATTTCTTCGGTCGTGGGCAGGTTCCCCCCCGTCTTTTTATATTCCATCGCCTTTCTGAGCGGTTTCTATGTCATGAGCCTGGAAAATGTCTTGATTCGGATCACCAACCTTTCTCTGGGGAGTTCCTCGTATTCCTTTTCCATCATCGTATCGGTTTTTATACTCGCCATCGCTGTGGGGAGCTTCGCCGTGGGCGGTCTTAAACACATTCCAAGATGGCTGTTGTATGTCAATCAGCTTTTCATATCGATATTTCTGCTGACCATTTTTACCACCCTGGATCGATGGCCCTACTGGGCCCATCTGATTCGGATATCGTTTCAGTCGAATGTTTCCGGTTTCTGGGGCTATTACCTCTATGTGTTCTTAGGGCTGGCGTCTATTCTGATTCTACCCATTGGCCTTATGGGCGCCACCATCCCCATAATTTTTCATGAATTGAAACGGGATTTGACCAGCACCGGCAAGCACTCGGGCATGCTCCTTTCGTGGAATACCGCCGGCAACCTCATGGGAAGCCTCATCGGCGGAATCGTTCTGTACTACCTTCTTAACAATCGGGGCGTATTTTTGACGGCGACGTTTTTAGCGGCCGTGTCGGCGGGGGTGGCCGGATGGCTTCTATCTAAAAAATATGTCGTCCCCACCGCGGTGTTGTTCGTCGTCATCGGTTTCATGGGTTTGTCTTCTGATTTCTACCATCAAAAAAATTTCACCACCGGTACGTTTCGCGTTCGGGAGCCTTTGCCGTTTTCTTTCACCGGCAGCGACCGTTTTTTTGACAAAATTCATGAGGGATTCGAGTTGAAATATTACAATGACGGTCCCACCGCTACCGTAGCGGTGACCCAAGACAAGCATACATTCCCCCTGTTCAACAAAAAGTCCATGGCCTTGTTCGTCAACGGCAAATCCGACTCCTCCACCATCGGAGACATTTATACCATAAAACTCCTTGCCCACATCCCGGCCCTTCTGGCGGATAAGAGAACCAACGTGATGGTGGTGGGCCTCGGAACCGGCGTCACCGCCGGTGAACTCACCCTCTACCCGGATGTTGAACATATCGACGTTGCGGAAATTTCACCATCGGTGGTGGCGGCGCTGCCCTTTTTTCATGGGTTCACCCACGATGTTGAAAAGGATCCGAGGGTCAACATACACCTTGGCGATGCGTTTCGCATTATCGGACGGAGTCAGAAAAAATGGGACATCGTCATCTCCGAACCCAGCAATCCATGGGTTACCGGCGTCGATTCGCTGTTCACCCGGGAATTTTACCGTTTGGTTAAAAACCATCTTACGGATGCCGGGGTTTTGATGCAGTGGGTTCATACCATCGTCGCCAGTCCGGACATGATTGAAATGGTTCTTAACACCGTTCGCCAGGAATTTAAAACCGCCCACATCTTTATTGGGGGTTCGGATCTGTTGATACTGGCCTCGAACCAGCCCATATCCTGTCCAAATTTGTTGGCCGCCGAAGCAACGCTCCAAACCAATGACCGCGTGAAACAGTCCCTTCAGGAAATCAACGTGACAACGCTGGCGTCTCTTCTCATCAAGGAACGCTGGACCACGTCATACATTTCCGACTATTATTCGGATTCGGGGGTTCAGACGCTGGATTTTCCCAAACTCCATTACCTGGCCGGCAAAGATTTCTTTTTTGGAAAGAACTTGCCGTTGAAACACTTTTTAACCTCGGAAACCACCCCATATATCGACGAGTATCTATTTTATAAGCAGTGTGAAAATTGGACCATTGCTCCGGATACCAAGGAGGCGTTTTATTCTCTGATCGAATCCACAAGATCCAGAATCGATTACGAGACCCTGCTCCCCATCACCAAAGCGTTGCTTCACAGAGCGTATTTGAGCAATCCCGAACAGTATCCGATGTCCAAAGAACTGCTCTCTGAATTCAGGGATGATTTGGTGGCCTTTATTGCAAAGTATCCCGAAACCGAAAAAGAATGGGGAATCGTGGGACTTGAATACGCGTCGTTTCGGACCAAAGCCGAACCCCTTCTGGCCCACATCGACAACTT
>JAHECI010000387.1 GCA_024641825.1 Desulfobacterales bacterium
TCGGGTTCTATTAAATAGGTATCATAGGTTCCGCTGGCCAGTTTGAGTGTTTCTCTTTTGACAACAGCTGCCTTGCCAATGATACATTTCTTTCCATCGGTTACCGGACGTTCGATGGATGATTTTTTTTCAAGATCAAAAAGACGGACAAAATAAAAGGCGGATAATGGATCGAATGATCCGGGTAATATGTCGATGGGGGGATGCGTCTCCTTTAATGTTGAATATACGGCTTTGTTATTTTTCCAATGGAAATTCACCGCAATATCTCTATTTGTTTTGCCTTCTTGCTGCTTTTTTTTGTAAAGGATCGAATGGGTCATCTCAATGTCTGTATAGGCATCTATTTTGTCCCGAACCTTATAAAAATTGTCGATAAAGGAATTCGATTTCGCCGTCAACAAAAAATGGTATGCTTTGACACCCGATAAGGTGTCTATGGGAAGTACCTCAAGAACGGCTTCTCCGGCCGGTATAAACGTCCATTTAAGCTGAAACGTCAGTTTTTCTCCGGGATAAAACGGAAGGTCATTCTCACCGGCTTCAGAATTTGGGCTCAAACCAAACATCGTTATGGCAGTGATCACAACGAATGTCACCCACAACCGGGCATCGAGACCGGCATCGTAACTCCGTGAAGATTCCTCGCTCATCAAACAAACCTTACGCGATTTTCGATCCATCAAGATGAAAAAAATTATACCCTCATTGCTTACAAATTAAACAGATCAAACATTCTTCCCGGTTTGTTTACGCTCATTTAGGGTTATAATAAGTGCGCAAACTCGACATTAATAACATTAAAGAGTTCTTTGCCAATTGCAACACCTAAATCGATAAACTGGGGGCCGTATTTTTTTCCGGTGCGTGTTCGGAAGGTGTCCTTTATTTTGGCAAGCTTTTCCATTCCTCCAGGATAAAGATCCATAAATTCGACAACCGGGATGTTATAGTATGATACCATGGCCCACACCGTATCCGTAAAGTTGTCAGGTCCCCAACGGAATTTATCGGCATCATAGAGACAGTCGGAAACCATCGCACCTTCAAGGGTATCTGCTTTTACCGTGGGTTTGAACGCTTCATGATTTCGAATCGCCCGGCAAATATCGTCAACCTCCCTGGGATCGAGGGGATAGGGTTCCAGAACCTTCCGTGCATGTTCAGATCCTTTAACGGCGTGATTTTCCTGCCTGCGTTTGATATCGTGGAGGAGACCGGCACACTGGACAACCGCGACCTTTCGGTTTATTCGGTTGTCGGGTTGTTGGGCAAGTTTGTTCTCAATGATCATCAAAGCGCCTGCATCGATGGCCACCTTGATGGAATGCTCGAGGCCATGTCCAAAATTTTCTTCTAGGTGTTCTGCAACGACGTTCCGTATTTCTGCGGTAAAAGAATTGGTTTCAAAATACTGACGGGACGTTTCATTTGCGAAAGAATAATCTTGGTAAAAGTCGGGAGATGGATAGCGAGAAACAATCTGGCGGGCTCGTTTACGAAAACGAGCATATATAATTTCCATATTTTTCGATCGATTGAAACAATTTTATTAATTTAGTCTTTTGAACTGCAACCGAGAGGGCATATTAAAATGCATAAAATTCCTTACCGTCGCTGGAAATATTGTCCCCAGGCAGAACATTTCCTGTTGGGAGCTTCAAAAAAATCTCATCTGAATTTATTTAGTTCGGTTTAAAACAGATGGTTTGATTGTCAGACGGTTTGAAGGGTTAGAGCATTATCCGCCACATCAGGGCAAAGAAAAAAGGGTCCCGCAAACCTTCCATTCGCTGTCTTCCTTGATGACGTTGAAGGTTCCCTCGACCTCCTGGGTTGCACCGATGTTAAATAGTTTCGCCACAATCGGATAAACAGGATTAATGGCAACTCTGGTTTTGCCGGTTATCCGGATTTTGGCGGTGGTATCGTCTTTTGAAAGGGTCTCGGTTTCTATGTGGTAGAGTTTGTTTTTCAGGAAATTTATATCAAACCCGCGTTCGTTTGCCTCTTTTGAAGCGAGGTATAGATACTGATCGACAATATCGACATCGTCGGTTGTCAGTTGTTTTTTGCAAATTCTATCCGCCATGGATCGATCAAGCTGGAAATATGCTTTGCTAAATTCCACGACAGCTTTATTGGGTGTATCTTTTAGGTCTGCCAGTGAAAAGAGCACCTGCACCAGGAATCCAACAATTAAAACCAGAATTATGCCGACACTCCTACTCAGTTGTATCATCTATCCTTCCTCCTTTTAAACGGTCATCATGAAAATGTTTGTATAAAAGGTCTGTTTAAGTTCGGTTTGATAGCATGGAATAAATTTTGAAACAAGGACAAATTCGTCGGTCCCTATTTTGTCTATAATCCGACACTTTTTCTTTGACACACAAACGGGTTTTTTTTATACTTTTGATCCGGCCGGCACATGTTGTCAACGCTACTTTCTCCATTTTATTAGAAATCTGTATTCTTGTTCGGGGCTTGAGCGATCAATGAAGAATGAAGGTTCCAAAGGACAATCGGATCAGAAAAAGCGTCTTCCGGGAAAAACAAGTTCCCTGGGTCTGTGTCTTGGGGCCTCCACCATATCCCTGGTTCATCTGGAATGCGAACCGGATAAGGATACGGGGAACCCCACACCGGTGATGGGTTCCCCCCGTGTGGTTAAATATTCACGCCATGCCCACGAAGGGGATCCCAAGCGGGTGCTGCTGTCCGCGGTCAACGGTTTCGATTTGAAGGCATTCGACCGGATTGTGGCCACGGGCCGGAAGTTCCGGGGGTTTGTCAATCTCACGTCCATACCCGAACCCGAAGCCGTGGAATATGCCTATCGATTCGTAAAGCCCACCGGGGTTTCGTGCCCGGCGGTTGTTTCCGCCGGGGGTGAGACCTTTATGGTGTATGTCCTCGACCGCCTGGGGCAGATCTCCAATGTATTGACCGGCAACAAGTGCGCGTCGGGGACCGGGGAATTTTTTCTCCAGCAGCTGCGGAGAATGGACGTGTCTTTGGAAGAGGCGGCCCAGTGGGCCGCCACCACCGCGCCGCATCATGTTTCCGGGCGCTGTTCGGTATTTTGCAAATCCGACTGTACCCACGCCACCAACAAAGGGATTCCCAAATCAAAGGTCACGGCGGGTCTGTGCAAGATGATGGCCGGCAAGATCCTGGAGCTTTTGAAAAAGGTTGAACGCA
>JAHECI010000388.1 GCA_024641825.1 Desulfobacterales bacterium
GTTATCCAGAATCCTCAACCAGGGATCCGCATCCTGATGTTTCGGGGCGACACCCGTTCATTTACCCTCTCTCTTCCCCATCCTCAAAAAGGAAGCGCCTGGCTTCGGACGAACATTGGGCATGCAAAAACAGCCAGAAGAGAGATCATCACGGAGGTCGAAAATAACCGGCCACCGCTGGGCAGGGACTGGTTCGATCTGCCGATGAAGCGCATCGACGCCCAAAACTTCAAAATTACAGTTCCGCTTTGTGAAGTCGGGCATTTCGAAGGAAAGTGTTTCTTTTTACTTAAGGGGGACACACGACCGGTTTGGCCGGAAGGGCCGAATGTCGTCATCAATGTTGAGCCGGCAGACACCTGCTGCTCCAATATCATTTATAATGCGTTTGTCCGACAGTTCGGTCCAAACAAAAGCGGTGATTTTTTTCAGAATGCAGATGAAAATTTGATCCAAAGTCTGGACAAAAGCGGATATACCGTTATTCCACCTTCAGGAACCTTTCGTGATTTGATAAAAGAGTTGGATTTCATCATCGGTGAGCTGGGGTGCAGGGTTGTCCAGTTGCTGCCGATCCATCCCACGCCTACCACCTATGCCCGGATGGGACGCTTTGGCAGCCCGTATGCAGCCCTTAGTTTTACAGCCGTTGATTCGGCATTGGCCGAATTCGATCCCCGGGCCACACCCCTTGAGCAATTCATCGAGCTGGTGGATGCAATCCATGAGCGTCGGGCCTCGATTTTTATCGACATCGCTATCAATCACACCGGTTGGGCCGCCGGTCTCCATGAAACCCACCCGCAGTGGCTGGTTCGGGACTCTGACGGTAAAATCGAAGTTCCGGGCGCCTGGGGAGTCGTATGGGAGGACCTTACACGGCTCGATTATACTAAAAAGGATCTCTGGGAATATATGGCAGATGTTTTTATTACCTGGTGCCGCCGGGGTGTGGATGGTTTTCGCTGCGATGCAGGATACATGATACCGGTTTCTGCATGGCGGTATATCGTGGCAAGGGTCAGGGAGCAGTACCCGGACACCATTTTTATTTTAGAAGGACTTGGCGGAAAAATTTCAGTGTCCCGTGACATTTTGAACAGGGCCAATTTCAACTGGACCTATTCTGAGTTGTTTCAGAACTATGACCGCAACCAGATCGAAGCGTATCTGCCGGGAGCCAACGAGATATCTGGCAGTGACGGTATTGCCGTCCATTTCGCCGAGACCCACGACAATCTGCGTCTGGCTGAACGGTCCAAAGAATTTGCCCGTATGCGCACCGCCCTGTGCGCCCTTTGCAGCTCCCAAGGCGGTTTCGGATTTGCCAATGGTGTGGAATGGTATGCCTCAGAAAAAATCAATGTTCATGGGGCTTCTTCATTAAACTGGGGTTCAAAAACGAACCAGGTAAAACACATTCGACGTCTCAACACCCTCCTCAAATTACATCCGGCTTTTCACGACCATACAGAACTAAAAATGTTACAAAAAGGGGAGGGGAATCATTTGGCACTTTTAAGGCATCATCTGCCATCAGGGAAAAAGCTCCTTATTTTGGCAAATCTGGATGATAAAAAAGAGACTCTAGGGGCCTGGGATTCTCAAAAGACAGGCATGTCAGAATTGTCTTTGACGGATCTGATCTCCGGAAAGATGGTGACGATTACCAAATCTCATGAGCAGTATTCCCATCTCCTCGATCCCGGTGAGGTCCTTTGTCTTACCGATGACCCTCTTGACATGGATCCTATCCTCGAAGCAGAATCTTATGTCTTGCTTTATCCGGAGCGCATAAAAAAACAGCGACTGCGCGCCAAGACTTTGGACATCTTTCGATTCTACAATGGTGTCCAGGATTTGGATACCCTTGATTCGGATGAAATGGCTCTAAGATTTTCGGAAAATCCCGTTGAGTTTTGTCGCAGCCTTAACCCTTTCAGTGACGAATCAAGGATCATCACATGGCATTGGCCCAGGGACATCCGGCGAGAGGTCATGATTCCGCCGGATCATTTTTTGCTGGTCCGTGCAGATACTTCTTTTCGTGCCCGGATTATGGATAAGGACCGTTGCCTTGCCCAGGAGGAGAGTTTGCCGTGCTCGGATGGGTCGTTTTTTGCCCTCTTTTCCCCTATGCATCCTGAAGAAACTCATCCTTCTTGCACTCTGAAGATATCGATTTACACATCAGGAGAAACCCAACATGTTGAGGGTCTACTTTTTTTTCTTCCCAGGGCGAAAGATGCAACTGTAAAACAGATTTTTAACCGAGCCGATCTTTCAGACCGCTCTCTCCATATGCTTGGAACCAACGGCCGGGGCGGTATGCTCAGGGCATTTGTATCTTGGGGTGAGCTTTCAAGCCGGTACGATGCTTTATTGGCGGCAAATATAGACTGCAAAATTCCCGAAGATCGCTGGATCATGTTCACTCGCTGCCGGGCATGGCTGGTGTTTCAGGGATATTCACAAGAGATTTGCGATGATTGTTTTGTTTCCTTTTATTCTAATTCAGGTTCGAAAGGGATATGGCGATTTCAGGTACCCACTGGGCAGGGACAACATGTATTTTTGTCCGTTTATGTGGAGATGATATCCGGAGAGAATTGTTTGCGAATGATTTTTAACCGCGAACCGGCCAAAGGCCGAAATGGACGGCTGCCTGACCACGAACCGGTTCGCCTCATCTTACGGCCTGATATTGAAAACCGGAACTTTCATGATACCACCAAAGCCTACCAGGGGCCTGAACACAGTTGGCGGGATGCTGTCGATTCAAGGCCGGATGGCTTCCTTTTTTCCCCGGATCAGAAACATCAATTGAATCTGAGGATTTCCGACGGTGACTTTGTGTGGGAGCCCGAGTGGCAATACATGGTTCATAGACCTAAAGAAGCTGAGCGGGGTCTTGACCCGGATTCGGATCTCTTTAGCCCCGGTTATTTTCATACGTTCCTGACCGGTGATGGATCTGTGACATTGAATGCACGGATTGGGGATGGAAAAACACCTGGTCCCGAGATCATTATGCCATCGATAGAAGATAGTAAATCCTTTAACGTTGAAGAAAACAAATTATTAGGACTGGTGGACGTGCTGGAAAAAGAGATGGGTCACTATACGGTGAATCGGGGTGCATTGCAGACGGTTATTGCCGGATATCCATGGTTCCTCGACTGGG
>JAHECI010000389.1 GCA_024641825.1 Desulfobacterales bacterium
GGATGCGGAATCTGTGAGAACAAATGCCCGGTGAGAGGTAGGCCTGCCATCCGGGTGATGGCGGCAGGAGAATCCAGATCTGTCAAAAATCAGATTCTTCTTGGAGAATGAAGTTTCCCGCCGCCCCTAAAAACAGGGTCTCCGCCTCATTCCCAAGAGCGTAAGGGGTACTGAAAATCATAGTAAAGAATCCTGGCCCATCTTAAATCCCGCCATCCGGGGGAGGACCCGGCTTTGTTTTATCCCCACAGGGGATTTGCTTTGTTGAAAGTTTATTAAATTATTAAAATTATAAATATCAAACAATTCCCAATGACCGAAATTCGAAAATCAAAACAATGTCTCGTCATGGAAGGTTTTGCTCATTGAATATTGGAATTTGTGATTTATTTGTAATTTGGTACTTGGAATTTGTGATTTTAAACACAAACCTCCAAGGCAGAGCCATTATCTCTGCCCCCAATGCGGGACAGGCTTTCCCCATCGAAAATACTGCCATGCGGGACAACGTGGCCCTATATTTGGGGATAGGGAGGGGAACTGGACATAATGTCCAAAATAGCGCCCGAACGAAAATCGGAAATTTCGTTCGGGCGCCAAACATAGGGTCACCGGGAAAACCACATCTACTATTTGTGGGAAATTCCCTGTTCACCATGGGAAGCTATTTTTTTCGGTGCGGTGTGTGAAGTTTCTTTGATCTCTACAGAAGGTGAAGGTTCCTTTTTCAGCGAAATATGTGCCGGTTTTTTTTGATTGACTTTCCATTTTCCGCCTTCTTTGACCAAAAAGAACTGGCCGTCACAATGTATGGTCCCCGAAACGTTTACAGTGGCGGTATCGCCTTCTTTTTTCGTGACGGTATATTTTAATTTTGATACATCCACCGTTAGGTTGCTATCGGAACTAAACTGCTTTTTGACATGATCCTTGACCACATCTTCGACCTTGGCTTTACCGCACCCAACCAACATTAAAACAGACATAACAATTGCAAAATAAAATAATTTTTTCATTGACCACCTCATTGCCTTTTAGTTGTTGAAAATCGAGTTCTGTTTTATTAAACAGAGGTTACCCACGGATACGAACAGATAGCATTTGCGTTTTAACGGGTCAAGCCAATTCAGGATGCAACCTTTTTCTAAACTCAAACCGATATCACTGGAGGACTATTATGGACAAGCCGATTGAAAACTATTGGAAAACCCGGTTGACGGACCTTAAAGAAGTTTTGGATGCAAATAACTTTGAAACCTTTATCGTGGAGAGCACCGATGCGGCCAAATCCATTGTGCTTGAGAAAATAATTCCCAAGTTAGCCCCCAAAAGTGTCTCTTGGGGCGGATCTATAACATTTGTCGCCACCGGTCTTTACGATGTTCTTAGAACCAGGAAAGATCTGAAGGTTCTCGATTCTTTTGAAAAAAACCTGTCTCCTGAAGAAAGTCTGGAACGACGTCGCCAATCACTGCTGGTGGATCTTTTTATTTCCGGAAGCAACGCGGTGACCGAGGCGGGCCAGCTGGTTAACTTGGATATGATCGGCAACCGGATTTGTGGGATCACCTTTGGCCCCAAAAATGTCATCGTCATCGTCGGGCGCAACAAGATCGTTCCGGACCTGGACGACGCCATGTTCCGCATAAAAAATTATGCGGCCCCCGTCAACGCCATGCGACTTGACAAAAAAACACCGTGTGCCAAAACTTCTTTCTGCAGTGACTGTAAAAGCCCGGATCGCATCTGCAATACTTGGACAATTACCGAGAAATCCTTTCCCAAAGGAAGGGTGAAAGTAGTATTGATTAACCAGGATCTGGGCTTTTAGACGAAAGTTCAGGTTAAGCGCTGTCGGTTTCCCCGGGCATCTTATCTTTATATAGCCGATAATACCTGAAAACTTTTTTAACGTAATACTGGGTGGATTTGAAGGGGGGAATGCCTTGATACTGCCGGACATTTTGGCTTCCGGCGTTGTATGCCGCAAGGGCCAGTTTAATGTCTCCGTCAAATTTTTTAACCAGCTGTTTGAAGTACCGAACACCGCCACTGATATTCTGCTTGGGATTGAAAATGTCCTCCACCCCAAGGGCTTGGGCGGTGGATGGCATCAGCTGCATGAGGCCTTTTGCCCCTCTTTTAGAAATCGCCTTGGGATTGTATCCGGACTCCGCCATAATGATCGCCTTGACAAGGGCAGGATCGATTTGATGGCGGATAGACACCTGAATGATGATGGGATGAAATAACTGTTCCTTTTTATTCATATATCCGGACAAAGCGCCGTAAACGCTGTGCCCGCCCGCATCTTCATCCGCCAAGGAATGAGAGATGGAAGGCATGGATATTTGGGGGGGGTCTTTCATTAAGCTGACATCCCTCTGGCCACTATGGATTGAGACCAGCGATACACCCAAAATCATTACGAAAATGAAGAAAAAACGAATAATTTCAACGGATAGTATTTGTATGGTAATTTTTTTATCCATTTGAGTTTTCAATTTTGCACATCTGTTCGATCTGTATCAAACAGATTCTTTTGGCAGACTCGAGATATTCAATGTTTCGGTTCGGTGAACCTCGCAACAGCGAAATCGTCTTCCAAGAGCTTGAATCCCGCTAAAAGCGGGAAACGTTTTTCATAAGCTTCGATATTTCAGAATTTGAATGTCTACTATAAGATTGGGGATAGGGTGTGTCAAGAAAAAAATTAGACATATTGTGCTCCAATAAACAATCAACTACAATATATTGTACTCAAATGAATATAATTGGCCGGATCTGAATATATTGGGTCTGCTTTTTTTAAACGCGGCGACATTAACCCCCCGGATTATTTTTTGCAAGAATTAAATGAAGCCCTCCGCGCCAAGCGGACGGGGTGTTGAAAATCATTATAAATAAATTTAAAAAAGGATCTATAAGCGCACCAGCGCCCTCAACCTGTTGAGATTTACCCGATCGTAATCCGTATCCCCTTTAGGTTTGGGCGTTTCGATAATCTTTGGGACATCCCGGAATCGAGGGTCGTTCATAAACAATTCAAATGCGCTGATCCCGATATGCCCCTCTCCGATGTGTTCGTGTCGATCGACCCGGGCGCCCAATTCCTTTTTGGAATCGTTTAAATGGATTACATACAATTTTTCTATTCCGATGACCGAATCGAATGTATC
>JAHECI010000390.1 GCA_024641825.1 Desulfobacterales bacterium
CGAGCAAAGCCCTGCTCGATTCCAGTGAATACTATCACCTGGCCAAGGATCACCTTGCCGGACACGGCATACAAACCGGAAAATTGACCCTCGACCTTTCCGCCATGATGGCCCGTAAAGACCAGGTTGTTGAAGAACTGACCGGAAACGTCCGCAAACTTTTGGAAGGTAATAACATAGAAATTTTTAAAGGGACCGCCCGCCTTGCCGGAGAGGATCGCGTTGAACTTCGACAAAATACCGGTTCTGCCGGGAAAAAAACCGCCCAAACCCTCCAGGCGAAATCGATTGTCCTGGCCACTGGAAGCTCGCCGGTCCAGGTTCCGGGGCTTGAATTTGACGGAAAACGGATCGTCACTTCCACCGAAGCACTTGAGTTTAAGACAGTACCCAAACATCTGGGTATTGTGGGGGGTGGCTACATCGGTCTTGAACTGGGATCCGTGTGGCTGCGTCTCGGGGCAAAGGTTACCGTGGTGGAAATGCTGCCTCAAATTGCAACAACCTTGGACGGACAGGTGGGCCGGACTCTGGACCGGATACTCAGAAAACAAGGGATCGACATTCGTCTCAACACCCGGGTTTCAGGTGCCAAAATTCAAAAAAACAGTGTTCGGGTCACCCTTGAAAATAAAGATAAAAAAGAGGCACTGTCCTGTGATCGACTGCTGGTTTCCGTGGGAAGACGACCCCTGACACAACATCTCGGACTGGAAGACGTCGGTGTCAAGACCGACCCTAAAACCGGACATGTTCTTGTGGACGAATCTTATCGCACCAACATTCCCACCGTCTATGCCATCGGAGATCTCATTCCGGGTCCCATGCTGGCTCACAAAGCTTCGGCAGAGGGTATCGCTGCGGTGGAATGCATTGCCGGGCTCCCCGGTGAAGTGAATTACGATGCCATTCCCGCGGTGGTGTATACCTGGCCGGAGGTGGCCAGTGTCGGGTTGACTGAAGAACAGGTTAAAGAGAGAAATATTCCCTATTGTGTGGGCACGTATCCTTTCTCCGGTGCAGGGCGAGCCCGGTGTATGGGAGAAAAGGACGGCTTTGTCAAGCTCATCGCCCATTCTAAAACCGACCGAATTTTAGGTGTACACATCATCGGGCCGCGGGCGGCCGATATGATTGCCGAATGTGTTCTGGCTGTTGAATTCGGGGCAAGTTCCGAAGACATCGCCCGTACCGTTCACGGTCATCCGACCTTTGCCGAGGCGCTTCAGGAAGCGGCCATGGCCGTACGAAAATGCTCGATTTATGCTTCCTGAAGAAATAAAGATATGTGTAACACTTTAGACTTTTAATAATATTACCGCTTCAGGTATAATTAAATTTTTGCTGAAAGAACTTGTGAATAAGGGCTCGTAATGAAAGAACCCGCCCGGACTATTAATAAAAGCCTCTGACTTAATAGACGATTTCATCCATAAAGGTAAGTTGCATAGGGTTCTTTCAAAACGATCCCTAATCCACTCAGACAGCTTCCAGCCAAAAATTTAATCATACTTGAAGCTCCATTGAAATCGATTTGTTTAAGAGGACTAAACTGTTATCATATTAAAAAAAAATCGTCGCCTGATAGACAAATCGATTTCTGAAACAGCCACTGAAAATTTAATGTAAGGATTTGTGTGAAACCCCGACAAATCTCCAGAGTATGTCAAAAATAACCTTGGATATATAATCAACAAAATTTATAAGAATTTTTATAAAAGGAGCGCATCATGGCTGATTATGAATATGATATTGGGGTTATCGGCGGCGGAGCAGCCGGTTTGACCGTAACTTCCGGCGCGGCCCAGCTTGGTGCAAAGACCCTTCTCATTGAAAAAGAAAATGAACTCGGCGGCGACTGTCTCCATTTTGGGTGCGTTCCAAGTAAAACACTCATCAAAACCGCCCACGTTTACCATATGATGAGGACTGCCGAAAAATACGGACTTCCTCAGATTGACGTTCCTCCGGTTGAATTTAAATCAGTATCCAATAGAATCAAATCCGTAATCGGTGTCATTCAGAAGCACGATTCTAAAGAAAGATTCTGCAATCTCGGCGCAAAGGTTGAGTTTGGAGACCCAGTATTTACGGATGAACATAGTGTTCGTCTGAACGGAAAGACGGTTTCGGCAAAAAGTTGGGTGATTACCACCGGCTCCTCGCCGTTTGTTCCCCCTATAGCGGGACTGGATACCATCGATTATATTACCAATAAAGAGATCTTTTATCTGGACCGTTTGCCGAAATCGATGATTATTTTTGGCGGCGGCCCGATCGGGATCGAGATGGGGCAGGCATTCAACCGTCTTGGGACCAAGGTTTACATCGTGGATCGTGGCGATCAGATTCTTGGAAAAGAAGATAAAGACATGGCCGATACCATCAAGCAGGTGATGAAAACGGAAGGGGTGGTATTCCATTTAAATTCTTCCATTGAAGCTGTAAAGAATTTTGGCAATGAAAAAGAAGTGACCCTCAAAGATAAAGACGGCAAAACTGTCCGCCTCACCGCAGATACGATTTTGGTTGCGGTGGGAAGAATACCCAACATCCATGGGTTGGGTCTGGAAGGTATCGGTGTCAAGGTCAACCGATCCGGAATCGAGGTCGATAAGCGGTTGAGAACGATCCATAAGCATATCTATGCTGCCGGAGATGTGAACGGTGGTTTCCTGTTTACCCATGCAGCCGGATATGAGGGAGGAATTGTTGTCAGCAATGCCGTTTTCCGGCTTCCAAGAAAAACCGATTACACTTATTTGCCCTGGTGCACCTATACCGATCCCGAATTGTCGAGCATCGGCATGAACGAAAGGTCCGCCAAGGCTGCCGGAATCGACTATTCTATCTGGGTCGAGGAGTTTAAGGACAATGACCGGAGCCTTGCCGAGGGCGAAAGAATCGGAAAAATCAAAATGCTTTTGGATGAAAAAGAAAAACCCATCGGAGTTCAGATCCTCGGCCCCCATGCCGGGGATCTGGTTAGTGAATGGGTGGCGGTGTTAAACGGAAAAGTAAAACTCTCCACTCTAGCGGCGGCTGTTCATCCGTATCCGACCATCGGAGAGATCAACAAAAAGATTGCCGGGACATTTTTTACACCCAAGATTTTTTCAGATAGGATTAAAAAAGGACTCAAATTCTTTTTCAATCTCAAAGGCCGGGCCTGCGG
>JAHECI010000391.1 GCA_024641825.1 Desulfobacterales bacterium
GGTGTTCACCTGTGAAAGATGGGTTTTTATATTAAAATACCCCGCAACAAGGATCGCACCCATCAAACAGGGGATGAGGATCGAAAGGCGAGTCATACGTTTGTTCAGTTTTTCCAATTGGGACGTGTCGGCTTGATCCCGAAGCTGGAGGTCCGGGCTCTCATCATCCGTACGCATCTCGAATTTGGTGGATTTTTTCTCGGTCATTTTATCTCTTTCGCTCAATTAAGGATATAGGGTGAAGCAACAACACCGATGTTGTTAAAAACCTGGTCCTACCCCGCAAGCGGGATCTTCGATGGGCCATGCCTGTCTAAAATAACAAATTCCAACCAACAAATTACAAATAAATCACAAATTCCAATATTCAATGACCAAAAACTTCCACGACCAGACATTGTTTGGATTTTCGAATTTCGGTCAGCCGACTTCGCCATTGTAGCCTTTTGGCTACGGCTGAATTGGAAATTGTTTGATATTTGTAATTTGATATTTGTGATTTAATAATTCAATAAATTCTCAACAAAGCCGGGACCCCTGGACCCGGATGTTTACTTTCAAAAGACTCGAGGATTGTGCTATTCCCATTCGATGGTGCTGGGCGGTTTTGAACTAATATCGTAGACCACCCGGTTGACGCCGGTGACTTCATTGATGATCCGGTTGGATATTTTCCCCAGAAGTTTGTGGGGCAGCCTGGCCCAATCGGCGGTCATTGCGTCTATGCTGGTCACTGCGCGGACGGTAACAATATTTTCATAGGTTCGCTTGTCTCCCATGACCCCCACACTTTTTAGGGGCAACAGAACGGCGAACGACTGCCATAATTTTCTATAATAGCCGCTGCTTTTTATTTCATCAAGGAGAATATCATCGACTTCTCTTAATATTGAAAGACGTTTAGGGGTGATTTCTCCGATGATTCTGATGGCCAGTCCCGGCCCTGGAAAAGGCTGGCGCCAAATCAGATCTTCCTGGAGGCCCAACGCCTTTCCAAGAAGCCGCACTTCGTCTTTAAACAGATATTTTAAGGGTTCCACCAATTTTAGTTTCATTTTTTTGGGAAGCCCGCCGACATTGTGATGGGATTTGATCACCGACGTCGGCCCGCCAAATGCGGATTGTGATTCGATGACATCCGGATACAGGGTCCCCTGGGCCAAAAAATCAGCCCCCTTGATCTTCTTGGCTTCCGCTTCAAAAACATCCATGAAGATTTTGCCGATGATTTTCCTCTTTTTTTCCGGGTCGGTCACCGTGGAGAGGGCGTTTAAAAATTTTGTTTTGGCATTGACGAACCGGATGTTTATCTGAAGGTGTTGTTTCAATGTCTTCTTGAGCTTTGCAGCTTCGTCCTTTCTTAAGAGACCGTTGTCCACGAATATGCAGGTGAGGTTATTCCCCACGGCTTTGTGAATCAAAAGTGCCGTGACCGACGAGTCGACCCCTCCGCTCAAACCGAGAATGACTTTTTTGTCTTTGACGGTATCTTTGATCTGAGCGATTGAATCTCTGGCAAAGGACTTCATGGTCCATGTTCGTTTGCACCCGCAAACATCGAAAACAAAGTTTCGAAGCATTGCTTTGCCCCGGGCGGTATGATGAACTTCCGGGTGGAACTGGAGGCCGTAAAGATTTTTTTTGGGATGGACCGTCGCAGCCACTTTTGTATTTTCAGTGGACGCTGTTGTGATAAAACCGCTGGGCAGTTTTTCGATGGAGTCGCCGTGGCTCATCCAGGTGTCTGTCTTTTCTCCAACACCTTTAAACAGGGTTTCGTCTTTTTTTACGTTGAGAGCGGCAAATCCATACTCACGCTTTTGGGACCTTTTAACGGTGCCCCCAAGGGCATTGACCATAAATTGCATGCCATAACAGATTCCAAGCACGGGAATTCCCAGATCAAAGATCCTTTCATCACACTTGGGACTGTTTTTTTCATAAATGCTGGATGGTCCGCCGGAAAGAATAATTCCTTCGGGGTTCAGCTCTTTTATGCGCTCGATATCGATGCTCGGCGGGTCGATTTGACAGTATACATGGAATTCTCTGACACGACGGGCAATGAGCTGATTATATTGTGAACCAAAATCGATAATAAGTATCATAGGTTTCCTCACGCTAAGTTAGTCCCGATATTCTAATCTGGATTTATCGTCGTTTTTTGTCGAAATAATACGGAAAAATATCTATGCAAACGATTTGCGAAAACAGAATGAATATGTTAGAAGCAGCTCAAAATGTCAACTCCAATATTAATCCAAATTTACGAGGTGCAGACACCTTCCGAGGCTGAAAAACTGATCGCGCTGGGCGTGCATCATATCGGCAGTGTTGTCGTTTCCGAAAAATCGTGGAAAATTCCGGAAATCAGAGATACCGTCAAGAGGATTCACGGTGCAGGCGGCAGGAGCAGCTTGATACCTCTTTTTAGCGATCTCGATGCCATATCCCTCATGCTCGACTATTATCGGCCGGATGTGGTCCATTTCTGTGAGGTCTTGCCCTGGCAAAATGAGCACGGCGAAACCTGGGAAAAACTGGTATTGCTGCAGGAGAACCTTAAAAAAAGATTCCCTGAAATCGAAATCATGCGATCGATTCCCATACGTCAACCCGGAACTTCCGACGGTTTTCCGACCTTGGATTTGGCACGGATGTTCGAGCCGGTCAGTGACTATTTTTTAACGGACACGCTTATTACAAAGAGATCCGGATCCTTGTCTGACCATCAGCCCGTCAAAGGCTTTGTCGGCATCACCGGCAAGATCTGTGATTGGGATGTGGCCGCTGAACTGGTCGAACAATGCCGCATCCCTGTAATATTGGCCGGCGGAATTTCCCCCGACAATGTGTTTGACGGAATCGTGCACGTTCAACCTGCAGGGGTCGACAGCTGCACGGGGACCAATGCCGTGGACGTCCAAGGACGGTCCGTACGGTTCAAGAAAGACTTTACCAAGGTCCAACGCCTCATCGATGGGGTGCACAGGGCGGAGAAATTTCTCGGACTCTGAATCCTTGGCGCCTTGTCGTAGTGAAACGTAGATCCCGCTTGCGGGGGATTTGCCTGCCCTGTGAAATGTTTACCTGTTTATCCGGGGCGAAGCCTATTTCACCCCGGGGCGGCACCCTCGACTTTTGCAACGGGAGGGTGAACACAGAGCGTGAA
>JAHECI010000392.1 GCA_024641825.1 Desulfobacterales bacterium
GGTTGTCGGGATTGAGCCGTAACGACTGTTCATACGCCTTTATGGTTTCCGCGTAGTTTTTCTTGCTGAAATAAAGATCTCCCAGTGTGGTGTAAAGGAGGGGATTGTCGGGGGTTTTTTCGAGCTCCCTTTGGATGATCTTTTCAAAAAAATGCGTGTTTAATTGCTTGCCGGCTTCACCAAAATTCAAATTATACCCGATACCGCAGACGAGCACGATCCCCACCAGATATACGGCGATACTTTTTTTAATTTTGTTGTCATGGCGGGTTATCCAGCGCCGGTCCACTTCGCACCTTTTCAGATAGTTGATCCGTTTTCTGATACTGAAATGGTGCCAGTTGGGTTTGTCGGAAGGGTGCCCGCTGGTGGCAGCGATTTTTTCAAATGTGGAGATCAGGGGTCCGGCACTATCGAAAAGGGCGTACACGTAGGTGTCGGCCTGCCGCTCGAAATTACGCATAAAATAACCGAAAATGAAGCGAAAATAGATCAAAAAAACGGTGATAATGACCAGGCTGAATATCCATGTGGTAACGGTGGTTTGATCGAGGCCGGTGGCGGTTATGACCCGGTAAATGGTTTCTGAAAAAACAATGGAATATACCAGCAGGTTAAAAGAGGCGTAGGAGATCATCATATAGCCCACAAAAAACATGAGATAAAATAAAAGATGCTTTTTCTTGATGTGGCCGATTTCGTGGGCGATGACCGCATCGATTTCTTCAGGTTCCAACATTTCCAAGAGACCCTGGGTGACCAGAATATAGCGGAATTTCTTGATCAGTCCCATGACCGCGGCGGTTATCATCCTTCCGCCGAATATGGGCCAGTAAAGAATGTTGGCATATCCCATTCCGGCTTTTCGGCAGAGATTTTCAATCCGGCTTCTGTGGTGACCGCTTTCAAGGGGCTTACATCTCCAGAATTTCTGAATCATGGTGGGGCCTAAAATGGCAATGGCCAGAAGGAAAATAAGGAAGTAGGCCACCTCTCCCTCGGTGGTGGACAGCAGGCGTTTGGGAAGTTCAAAGGGCAGGGCATTGATGATGTCTGCGATTCCGGAAAGCAGGAGCCAGGGCAGAAGTATGGGGGCTGAAAATAAAATTTGGGAGAGAATATAGGATCTCCTTGACATGTCGGTCCGGTACAGGACTTGATAAGGTCCGTAAGCACATGCCCAAACAATTGCCAGATAAAAGATAAAAAGGAAAAGGAACAACAAGGCCTGAAAGGTCGGAATCACGGCCAGGAAGGGAATTTTCGTCAAAAAGGACGATAGACTCAGTCCGTAAATATCGATGGAAAAAAGAACAATGGCCAATATGGATTGGCGGGTTAATGTGGCGGTGAACTTATTGTCGAGATGAAAAAGCCTTTCTTTAAAAATCCGCTTTTCAATTCTGTGAAACTGTATCCAGGTGAACAGGGTAAAAATGACAATCAGGCCGACAAAGAGAAAAAGAGTTTCAGGCCCGGTAAAATTTGTCTCTTCAGAAGGTTGATAGGTACTGTATATGAGCAGTACCAGAATGAAATATATGAAGTTTCCAAACATAAATAATTTTATTTTTCTCCAATTGCGTTGGGAAAGAGGGTTAAAGGGTTCAAGCGTTTGGGTGCCTGACCTTAAAATATGGTTCTTCTCCAATTAAGTTGGAGAAGAGGGTCCAAGGATCCAAGGGGTCAAGGATTCCAGGGTTTGTTTTTTAACGAATTTATCAGCGACTTTAACATTCTTTCGACTTCTGCAAGGTCTTTTCTTTACTGTACCCAATTCTCTTTTTGCCATTGAATCTAAATCCCCGGCTAATAATATCTGTATTTCCAATTCGCAAACAGAGCGATAAAGAATGTAATTCTTTCGCATTTTTATCCGCCTTTTTGTGGCGGTCACTTGAATCCTTGAATCCTGGACCCCTTGAACCCTTTTAGAGTCAGCGGCTCTTTGTAGATTATCCAATAGATTCTCTCAATTTTGTTTGTGCTCGTTCAGGTCTTATAATATCTTTCTTTTTCACTGTAGATACAGCCGCAGTACTGCTGACGGTAAAGTTTCAGGTTTTTTGAGGTTTCGACGCCTTCCTTCCATCCTTTTCTGAAATCATCGTAGTAGAATTTTACGCCCACGGATTTCCCCACCGCCTCACCGATGGATTTTATCGAATCATGCTTCTGAAATTTACTGTATAACAGTGTGGAGCTGAAATAATCGAACTTTCCGCGCTTTGCCATGAGTGCCGTGGATTTGAGGCGTTCATGGTAGCAGTAGTCGCACCGGTTCGATTCTCTGAACGCCACGTTTCGGATGAAACCTTCCAGATCGTATCCGTCCTGGTAGATGACTCTGAGATCCATGGAGGCGCTATAAGATTTCAGGGTTTCCTCTCTTCGGAGACACTCCGTATAAGGGTGTATGTTGTTTCTGTAAAAGAAACCCATGGTGTCAAGTCCTTCATTGCGAAGGGTTTTCAACGGGTATATGGCACACGGGGCGCAGCAGATGTGAAGAAGGATTTTCATCTTCTTTCTCCAAAAATTGCGGTTCCGATACGCACAAGGGTTGCCCCTTCTTCGATGGCAACTTCAAAGTCACCGGTCATACCCATGGAGAGTTCGTCCAGGGTGATCTCCGGGGGTCCCTCTTGTCGGATCCGATCCCTAAGATTTCGAAGGGCTGAAAAATAGGGTCGAGCCTTTTCAGGATCATTAAAAAATGGCGGCATGGTCATGAGTCCTTTTACTGACAGATTTTTAAGATGGCGCACCTGATCCATCAGGTCCAGAACGTTTGCTGGGTCGGCACCGGATTTTGACGATTCTTTACTGATATTGATCTGAATGAGTACATCTTGAATTTTAGCATTTTTTTGGGCCTGTTTATTCAATTCTCGTGATAGTTTGAAGGAGTCCACGGAGTGAATCAGGTCAAAGAGCCTCACCGCATATTTGGCCTTGTTGGACTGAAGATGGCCGATAAAATGCCATGATACCGGATAGGTGGCCAATCGGTTGAATTTTTCCCGGGCTTCCTGAATATAGTTTTCCCCCAAAACGGTCACGCCGGCTTCGATGGCCTCTTTGACCCTGTCGATTGGGATGGTTTTGCTCACGGCAACGAGACGAACGGTCGAAGGGTCACGGCCGCACCGGTCCGCTGCTTCTTGAATG
>JAHECI010000072.1 GCA_024641825.1 Desulfobacterales bacterium
AGCGCAAGATCAGGATTTTCCTCGATTTTTTTAGCGGTCGCCATAAACCGCACGGGATCTGATGTGAGGTTGTTGCCTTCAAATTTTTCATCCGTGTCGATGCCCGAGCCAAAGACATAGCTGCGATTGAATCCGGCTTTGTTTGCAGCCCGGGAAATAAATCTTGCACCCCAACGGGTCAGTGAAGACCCGAAAATATCGATCATCGGCGCTGTCAGGACCATTCGATCCGCCATGCCCGGGTGATCATGAATAAAACGGAGTGCCATATGACCGCCCATGGAATGGGCAAGAATCATCACCGGACCGATGGCGTTCGGTATAACCCTGTTGCTGACGAACAGTTTCAAATCATTCAAGTAAACGTCGAAATCCTCGATAAACCCCTTATGTCTGTCCGCCAACATCCGTGTTGAAAGGCCCTGGCCCCGCCAGTCCATACTGTACACATCAAAACCCCTTTCAATCAGCTCGCCGATGGTTTCTGTATATTTTTCCATGAATTCTCTTCGGCCGTTGAGCAAAAGGATCGATCCTCGCCGGGGTTCTTTTTGGCCATACCATATGCCATAGCGGATTGCCCTCTTATCCGAAGTTTTCATAAAATCATACGATGCGAGCATCTTTCGTTTTCCCCTTGAAATATTCGATACCATAACACCACCCAAACTGAAGCTCCCCGACACGAACGGACGGCGGATTTAAAAAACATATTAAAAATTAGGAGGTTACCATAACGGCATAATTTTAATTTTTTGGCGTCCTGGGTTCATTTGCATATTCGCCGTATCCGGCGCATTTTTGTTCCCAACCCGATTGTCCTTGACATGACATCCACTTGGACATAATCCTACCATAAAACGCTTAATTTTAACGAATTGATATTCTGGAAAAATTGTATTTATTGTTATTCTTGCCGAATATGTCAACACAGAACTTCCCCAACCGCCCGGGGCACCGAATGGGGGGTCTTGAAACAGCTTCTCGTCCGGTTAACAACGACTTTTTTCAGGTAAAAAATGGCAAAACACACACACGACCATGTGGAAACGTATAACGGTCTCGTTGGACTGGGTTTGGATCGCAAAACCGATGAACATACCGTTATCTTTTATCTTCAGAAATTTTCGGACGACACGCTCATGCAGGAATTGGCCGGGCGGATGACCGATGAAGAACTGGACGAAATATTTTCTCTGCTCACCCGCTTACTAAAAAAGCATTTAACCGATTCCGAGTATCACAGCCTTTTTCTAAAAGATGACCACCCCTAGCGGTTCATTGTTACCGCATTTGATTTTATGGGTGAACTTTTTACATTCCGGCTCCCGCATGCTTTTCGCGGGAGACCGCAAAAGGGGCAGTAATGCCACCGCTGCTAAGTCATTGAAATGACCAGACACGTAGACACCGTAGTGAAGCGGGGGAGCGCAACCCCTATCACATACGGGTTGGGAGTTAGCACCATGTTCACAGAAAACCAGTTGGAAAGGTATGCAGATGTTCTCTTGTGGGGACTTAAAACAGCCAAATCCCGTAAATTCAAAAAAAACGATATTGTGCTCATCCGTTACAATATGCCGGCCATCCGGCTTGGGGAAATTCTCTATGCCAAGCTCCTGGATATGGGAATCCACCCGGTTCAACGGATAAATCCGAGTGTCCATATGGAGAGATCTTTTTTTGAACGTTCGAACACCCGGCAAATCACCTTCCAAACCCCCGGGGAAAAGGAACTCTTTTTGAACCTAAACGGCAGCATTTTTCTCCATGCACCGGAATCGATAACCCATTTGAGCCATATTGATCCGAAGAAGATCGGAAAAGCCGCTGTCGCTAAAAAATACTTGCGCGATATTCTTGACGCCCGGGATCAAGCCGGTGATTTCGGCTGGACCCTCTGCACGTTTCCCACCGAAGAACAAGCCAGACATGCCAAACTCTCCATGAAGGCCTATACGGATCAGATTGTAAATGCCTGCTTTCTAAACAGAACGTCCCCGGTCTCCCATTGGCAAACGATTTATGAAAACGCAACCGCCGTAAAGCGCTGGCTGAACAGAATGAAGGTAAAATTCTATCATATTGAGTCCGAAAATATAGACCTTACCATAACCCCTGGCGAGAAAAGAAAATGGGTCGGCATCTCCGGTCACAACATCCCGAGTTTTGAGTTATTTCTGTCACCGGACTGGAGAGGAACCCGGGGGACATACTTTGCAAATCAGCCGTCATTCCGGAGCGGAAATTATGTAGAAGGGGTAAAACTCGAATTTAAAAAAGGGGCGGTGGTTAAAATCCAGGCACACAAGGGAGAAGATTTTGTTATCCAGCAGCTCTCCATGGATAAAGGGGCCAATAAGCTGGGTGAATTTTCCCTCACAGACAAAAGATTTTCCAGAATCACCACCTTTATGGCCAATACGCTATTTGATGAAAATTACGGCGGGGAATACGGGAACTGCCATGTGGCGGTGGGATCTTCCTATGCCGACACGTATCACGGAAATCCAAAAGAATTGACCGGCGAAAAAAAGAAAACCCTCGGGTTCAACGATTCAGCGTTGCACTGGGATCTTGTCAATACGGAAAAGAAAAGGGTTGTCGCCCATCTTGCATCCGGCAAAAAATTGACCATCTATGAAGACGGCAAATTTACCCTGTAATATTTCGATTTTTTTTGAACGCCGGCGTCGTGTTTATAACATCCTTTGGTGATGTTATATCTTGTATTTTCCGAAATCTTCAGGTGAAAGATTTTCAAGATATTCCGCCCATTTCTTCCCTTCTTCGGTTTTGTTTAAGACTTCGTAATCACCATCAGCCATAAGAGATTGTTCAAAAATCTTATCCGCCACATAAATGGGGGCGGCAAAACGAAGTGCAATGGCAATGGCATCGCTGGGGCGGGCATCGATGTTAAAACTTTTTTCTTCGGATACAAAATATATTTTGGCGTAAAAGGTATTGTCCTTAAGATCGCACACTTCGACCTTCGATACCGTCATATCCAGATTTTCGACGAAATTCTTAAAAAGATCATGGGTCATGGGGCGGTCGAACTTGATGTTTCTGAGTGCTGAAGCTATGGATGTAGCTTCGAGCAAGCCGATCCATATGGGAACCGCCTGATCACCTTTCACAGACTTTAAGATAAGAATCGGCGTATTCGACGTGGGATCTATTGCCATACTCGCTACGTTCACTTCATGCAACATAACTCTCATCTCCTCTCAAACCAACAGAAATTGGTTCTGCGCCAACCGGTTCGCCCCAGAGTGAGTGGGGAAATGCTTTCAAAATTCTGACATTCACCATCTGCCCTGGAACAATATCAATCTGGGCGATATCCCCATTATTCCGATTAAAATTTACGATCTTGTTTGTGGATGTACGGCCGGTCCACTGGACATCCGGATGTCGGTTCAATGTGTCCATCCGGTTTTGCTTCCGGCTGACACCTTCCACAAGGATCGATTGCAGGGAGCCTTCCAACGCTTTGTTTTTTTGGGTTGTATACCGATCTTGCAGATCCAGAACCTGCTGCAGCCGCTCTTTCTTTTCCTGCTCAGGGATCTTGTTCAAGAGCCGGGCGGCTGACGCGTTGGGACGGTCGGAATATTTAAAGGCAAACAACCCATCAAATTCAACAGTTTGAATCAAATCAAGGGTTTCTTCAAAATCTGTCTTTGTCTCCCCCGGAAACCCCACAATAATATCAGATGTAATGGAAATCTCCGGACAAGTGTGGCGCAGTTTATGGACTTTTTCAAGATATATTTCCCGGGTATACTTCCGGTTCATTTTTTTTAGAACCCTGTTTGACCCCGACTGTATGGGCAAATGTATATGGTTGCATAATTTTTCCAGGTCCTTAAAAGCAACAATAAGATCTTCCGAGAGATCTTTGGGATGGGATGTGGTAAACCGGATTCTCAACAGCCCGTCAACGTCGTTGACACGCCGCAAAAGTTCAGGAAACGTGCAGAGACCTTCTTTTTTTCCGTAGCTGTTCACGTTCTGCCCGAGCAGGGTCGCCTCCCGCACACCGGATTCCACAAGACATCGGATTTCTTGAACGATATTTTCCGGATCCCTGCTGGTTTCCCGCCCCCGAACATACGGAACCACGCAATAGGTGCAATAATTATCACACCCTTGCATGATGGTCACAAAGGCCGTTGTTTTTCCCCGGTTATGTCCCTGTTTGACAAAATCCAATTCTTCAATCTGCTCCGACATTTCAACGTCGACAATTCGGCATCTTTTGGACTCGATGGTCTTGACGATATCCGGCAAACGATTGATGGCATTTGTCCCGAAAACAAGATCAAGATGGGGTACACGGGCCAGAATTTTGGATCCTTCCTGTTGGGCCACACATCCGCCGACCCCGATCATAAGGGCAGGTTTTTTCCTTTTCAATCCGGCCAACCGCCCTAAAAAGCTATACACTTTTTGCTCGGCCTTTTCCCGGATGGCACACGTGTTAACAATGATCAGATCCGCCGCTTCTATGGAAGACGTCATTTTGTATTGTAACGACTTTAATCCATTGGCGATCTGTTCGGAGTCATACACATTCATCTGACAGCCGATGGTGTTTATGTATAATTTCTTTTTCATCTATTCTCTAGCGTCTCCGCACTTGCATCTTCAATAATAAAATTCTTTTTGAGGTCCTGCAAAATATTTTCTACATCTTCCGCGCATCCCGGAGGAATATGAAGCCGCACAAGACCCGAATGAGGATTGACCGTTGTTAAAGATGCAATGCCGTCGTACGCTTCTAAAATAAATTTTAAAAAACAGATTTCTCTGCGATCCACTCGAAGGTATTTTTTTATCGTATCCAAAATCAAAGATTGTTTATGGTGTTCAGGTTAACCCATGGTTTCACGATGCCGGATAACATCTGTCCCCGTGCCGCGTGCTTTCAAGGCGCCCAGGGCCTTTCGCCGGGCTGAAATAAAGCACATCCCCATGCCATTATACGGCCATTGAAGGCGCGGGGACGTTACCAGGTTTAAGTACCATTATCTTCATTATCATAGCAATAAAAAAGTCCCGGCGGGAAATAACCCCGTTCCCTTCCCGTATCATGGGACCCACGGCATAATGGGTTTGGGATTCGGTGTTGCCCAAATTGTAAATTTAAGATATGTGATCCGTTAATGAAAAAAGCGTGGCAAATTCTAGAACCTGATATTCATTCGGTGGAAAACCTGTGCAGGATTCTAAACTGCCATCGGACCCTTGCTCGAATCCTGGTCAATCGAAATATTTTTTCCCCGGAAGATGCCTCAAACTTCCTCAACACGTCCCTTAGCCGTTTAGGCCCGCCCTTTGCCATAAAAGATATGGATGCTGCGGTTGAACGCATCATAACCGGCATCATGGACAAAGAGAAAATCTTGATCTTTGGCGATTATGATGTTGACGGAATTACGGCCACCACCATCCTTTTGGAATTTTTGCGTTCGCTGGGCGTCCAGGCTTCATACTATATTCCCCACAGAACGAACGAAGGCTATGGCTTTAAGAAACATCATATTTTAGACCCTGCATTGCCCAATGGAATAGACCTCATTATCACCGTGGACTGCGGATCTGACAGCCACGAAGCCGTTGAAGCTGCCCGGCAGGCAGGAATCGATGTCATTATTACCGACCACCATATTATATCGGACATCCTACCCCCTGCGGTTGCCGTTGTGAATCCCAAACGGCGTGACTGCCCATCCGGTTTTCATGATCTCGCCGGCGTCGGGGTGGTCCTTTACCTCCTTGTTTGTCTTCGAAAAAAACTGCGCAACATAAATTTTTGGCAGGGCCGTTCGGTTCCCAATCTAAAAAGTTACTGCGATCTTGTGGCCCTGGGCACCTTGGCCGACATGGTTCCACTGACCCATGAAAACCGAATACTTGCCAGGACAGGGCTTGACATCATTGGTCGAACCCACCGACCCGGTTTAAAGGCGCTGATGGGAATCTGTAACACCAATAAACACGCCGTCGATACGGATGATATGGTTTTCGGCCTGGCACCCCGTTTAAACTCGGCAGGAAGGATGGACCACGCTTCAATCTCACTTGAACTTCTCACCACCACAGATGTCAAAATTGCTGAGAAAATAGCAACGTCACTCGACCATATGAACCGGAATCGACGCCGCATGGAAAATAAAATTCTTATCCAGGTGCATGACCGTCTAAAGAAAAATTCCCACCTGCTTCGAAAAAACACCCTGGTCTTGGCTCAGGAAGGCTGGCATTTGGGGGTTCTGGGCATTGTCGCATCGAGAATTGCAAAAAAATATTTTCGCCCGGTTGTGCTGATCACCACGTCAGACGGCATTGGGATTGGATCCGCCAGAAGTATTCCGGGGGTTGATTTATACAAAGGGCTGTCAGCTTGCGCAAATGATTTTGAAAACTTTGGGGGGCATGCCATGGCTGCGGGTCTGAAAATAAAAGCCAAAAATATCGAAAGATTTAAAATAAACTTTGAAAACACCATCGGCCGCATGTCCAAACCCGATGATTTTATACCGAAGATTATCATCGACGCCGTGCTTGATTTTGAAGATATCTCAGACAAACTCATCGACGAACTGGAATTTTTAAAACCTTTTGGAATGGGCAACACCGAACCCCTTTTTATGGCCAGCAATATCCATGTGGTGTCTTCAACCATGGTGGGCAATCATCACAGACGCATGGTTTTAAGTCAGAGAAAGGGACGAACGTTAAAAACATTTAATTCGATTCACTTCAACGTTGATCCGGGCTCCTCTTTGAAGGAAAAGTTTGATAAAATTGCCTTTCGGCTTCGCTGGAACCGCTGGAACGGCAGGAAAACCGCCCAACTTGTTATTGAAGAGGCTTAATATTGAAGGCTTCGTAAAAAGTCTTTTGTGAGCGACATCGAGCAAAATGAGACTTTTTGCGAGATCATCAACATTGGCAGCGTAAAACATTTCTCTTGCAATAGGCTATTCCTGGCATTATTATTGCCGAGGAACAATTAAAATAACTATCGGATAAAAATAAAAGGTAAAAAATTATGGGGAAAGTATTTCGGCCCAGCAATCGCGAATCAAAAATACTGTCAAGAATCGAGTCTTCAAAAGAATATGCCCGCAGAAAGGCCATTGAAAGTGCCAGAGACCGTGTCGACCCGCTTTCCAATGCCATTGCCATGAAGCTCGTTGAGAACCACCTGGTGGAGACCACCAATAAAAATGTGCTCGAAGAACAGATCGCACAGTGCATAAAAAACTTAAGCCATGCCGAAGACTTTGATGTCGACTATAAGATTGCGCCGTTTCGACATATCACAACCCATCCAAATGTTGTCAGTATTTATGTTACGGCGTTTGTCATAGAGAACCTTATTAATCATAAAGTTGTGGTCGATGTTTTCGGCTCGGACGAAGAAATATATATTTGCATAAACCGACAGGTTGCAAAATTCCTGGCCTAACCATGCGCCCTTCCTTCCTCCCCCGGTTGGTGAACGGACCTTTTGATGATCCCGGACTATTCCTCCCCTTTTTTTTTGAAAAACGTGCCATCCTATTTGATCTGGGAGATATTTATTCACTTTCAGCCAAAGAGATTCTAAAGATCAGCCACGTTTTTATTACCCATACCCATATGGATCATTTTATCGGGTTTGACCGGCTTCTTCGCCTTTTCCTCGGCCGGGATCAACACCTACACCTCTACGGCCCCGAAGGGTTTCTGAAAAATGTCGAAGGCAAGCTTGCCGCGTATTCGTGGGACCTTGTTAAGAACTACAGCAATCTTTTTGCGTTACATGTTTCCGAAGTGCATACCGACCATCTGCGCACCAGAGAATACATCTGCCACAACGGATTCATCCCCGGTTCGAAGGTCGTCAAACACCCCTTTAAAGGTCTTTTGCATCAAGAACCCTCTTTGTCTATTTTTACCGAAATTCTCGATCACAGTATTCCCTGTCTCGGATTTGCCATCAAAGAAAGATTCCATGTGAATATAATAAAAGACAACGTTTCGGATCTCGGGCTCGAGATCGGTCCCTGGCTGAAGGCGTTAAAGGAAGCGCTGTTTAATAATAAAGATGCCGATTCAGAATTCGTGGTCGAATACGGCAGGAAACCTCGAAGAAAAAAAAGTTTTACCCTGGGGGATCTGGCCAATAAGATTGCCCGGATAACCCCGGGGCAGAAGGTCTCATATATCGCAGATGTTGCTTACACCAAATCGAATGTGGAAAAAATTGTCGAACTTGTTAAAGATTCCGACCATCTTTTCATTGAAGCGGCTTTTCTTGAAAACGACCGGGATATTGCCGAAAAAAAATGCCACCTCACCGCCTGGCAGGCCGGCAGTATCGCAGGCAAGGCCCGGGTAAAGCAGATGACACCGTTCCATTTTTCCCCCAGATATCAGAAGCAGGCCCACCTGTTGCAAAAAGAGGCCATGGATGCCTATTACGATACGTTGAATCCATAAAGAGATGACTCAAGTTGCGAGGTCATCACACCGTATTGCAATTCCAGATTTTTCTATGATATTTGTGAAAATATTCGACGCTGGGATTTTATTTGATATGATTTTTTATCAGATGAAATATGGGAACTAGATAACCCCATCCATTGATTCATGGAATCAAACCAACAGAAAAATATCGAAAACAATCGACAAGAATACGGCGAAGCCTACGATACGTTGACATTTATCGGCGTCGAGCAGGCCAGGGAAGCTGAAAAAAGTAGGGACAAGCTTATAGACGCCTTGGCAGGTAATGTTACCTGGGGATTTAACCGGACCAAGCTGAATTGCCAAAACCTGTCAAACGGGTGTCGGCTATGTGGCGAAGGGACCTGGTCCTGTCTTTTTATTAACGGTATTTGCAATGCCCACTGCTTTTATTGCCCTACTGAACAGCCCTCGAAGTCCGAACCCATGACCAACGGTATCACGTTTGGCACCCCCAGAGATTATGTTGATTATATCAGGCTTTTCAAATTCAGGGGAGCCAGCATCAGCGGAGGCGAACCGCTGTTAACTTTTCAGAGAACCTTTCGATACATTTCAGAAATAAAAAAAGCTTTTGGCGACAACATCTATCTCTGGCTATACACCAACGGCATATTGGCGGATCGGGAAAACCTGAGCAGGCTGAAAGCTGTCGGGCTCGATGAAATCCGCTTTGATCTCAGCGCCTGCCGATATCAATTAGATAAAGTTAAGATCGCTGTCGATATCTTTCCGGTGGTTACGGTTGAAATCCCTGCAATTCCGGAAGATGAAGTATTATTAAAGACGGTTATCGAAAAAATTCAACGTTTGGGAGTGTCCCATCTCAACCTCCACCAGTTGCGCTGCACCCCTTATAATCGAAAAAACCTCGTTCAAAGAGGCTATACATTTCTTCATGGACCGAAGGTTACTGTTCTGGAATCCGAGTTGTGTTCTCTGAGAACGATTCGATTCGTCCATGAGAATAACATCGAGCTGCCCATCAATTATTGCTCGTTTGTATACAAACACCGATATCAGGGGGCAGGGCTCAGAAGGCGCCTCGCAACATTTTACATGAAGCCCTATGAAACGATTACCGAAACAGGCATGATCCGGAATCTTTCCATAAAGGGAACCGCAGAAGAGATTATCGCAGCGGCTAGAAGGTTTGAATCAAGCGGATCTCCAAAGTATCATTGGGAATTAACAAACGCAAAAACCAGACTCTATTTTCATGAATCCTTATTTCGGCACCTTGATTTCACTACAACTCCACTTTTTGCAAGCTATTTTGAGCCGCAATTACGATCATCCCTATCTTTTCGAAATGCTTTTCGAGAGATACGGCTCAATTCGAAAAAACTGGTATACATTGAAAAAAAGGGGGTTTTGCTTGACAAGGAATTAAAGGGTGAAACGGCGCATTGGTTTATAAAGCGATTTATCCAAAAGCAGATAGATCCGACTTCGAAAGAAACCGGAACTGCCGAAATCAATGAACTGGAGAATATAAAATCCAGATTGAAGGATTACTATTGAATTCTAATTTAACGTCTCGGGAATTCCATCCCGCCAACAGTGGGAATGTTATGCCTTTTTTAAAATAAATAAAAAAACATCATTTGTTACGTATAGTATTCTCTTATCGGTGGTTTGGTTGCGGCTGTGATCTGTAGATGATATTTCAGGAATCGTAGTGATGATTTGAACCCAATGCTCACGACTTTTAGGATCATCCTCATTCATCAACGAGGTAGACTCAAAAAAACAGGCAAACCGGTTAAAACTCAAAGCACAATATATAGATTTCTTCTGCCTCAATCCAGTCTGAAAAATGAGACTCTATCCAAGTGTGATACTCATAAGATATCAAATTTATTGAGGGAATTTATGCCGCAGCGATAAATTGCAGATATCGCAGATTCAGATGATTGCCATTTACGTTGGAGTAAGCACAAGAATTGAAACAGGTCCGTTTCGTGTGGTCACCATTACATACCACAACAAACTTCTTTTCCGCTTTTTGACCATATCACAAACTTCGGATGTTTAAATATAAATAGAAGAATCGAGGCAACTATCGTTTGGTGATATGGTATTATGTTATCACTGAAAAATCAAACACTTGATAGTTGGACGTTATTGCAGCTATTCCCACGGCTGTGGTTTCGAGATACGGCTTCGAGTCCCAATTGTTCGAATTTCAGGGGCTTATTTTTTCACCATGGACGGCAGAAATCTTTAATTTACAATCTGAAGACCGGAACACTGCATATTGATTTTTAAAAGTGTCAAGCGTCATATATATCTAAATCAGGGTAATGTTCTTTTGCACATTCACGGCAGATGCTATGGCTAAATATTAGCTTGGGAATGTTTACGAATATAGACATCAACCTTTTCCCAATAACCTTTATCATCTCGAATCTTTTTACAAAATAAGCAGAGAAGTAAGATGCTGCATAAGGTTTTGATTTCTTCTTCCGCTTAAAAGATAAGAGATTTAACGGCTACGATGACGAATGCTGAAGGAAATAGAATGCGCATCCAGCGGTCTATGGCCTGCGCCTGGGAAAGCTTTCCGCCCTTGGCCAATGTGGATGTAAGCACAGCATCGATCAGGGTGGCGTAGACCAGTATGGTTGAAAGTAAAATGAAATAGTCCAGACGGGTCAGATAAGAAATTTTGGGTAAACTTGCGTCAATCGCAAACCGATAGGCAATTAAAGTGAGCATGGTAGTGATGGAGACGCTGATCTGGGTTCCCGCTTCTTCAGGGTCCATCCAGAAAACAATCCACGACATGGTTACGATGAGAATCAGCGGAATAATCACTTTAATAATAAAATAGCCGGTTCTTCGCTTAGCTTCAAAAGAAAATGCAAATCCTGGGATCGCCTTGACTGTAGGCATGGGCTTATAGTCCCGGGTTTCGGCTGTCCACCTGAGAACGTCCCAGTCGCTCAAAGATAATTCCTGAGCGATTCCGCTTTTAAAGTTCGAATCAAGCAAAAATTCGACTTTATTACGGGTTATACCGCTTGAGACCAGCTGAATTGAGAACACCTGCCGGTCAAAAGGAAAATTTTTAAGCTTCAGCGGTTGCGAAAACGCCCCCCACACCCTCTGCCGGTAAAACACTTCGCCGTCGGGGGTTATGGTTACAATTTCCGGAAGCGTCGTCCATAATTTCTGCTGATTCACAAAAAGGACTCCTGGATTCCAAACTTCCTTGAGAGCCTTTACAACCGGTTTCGATCCTTTGTGAGCTAACTGCGGATCCTTCCACCGAAGCTGGATATAGACATTGGCATCAAAACTCTGGCTCGCACTTTTGATCTCGTCTA
>JAHECI010000073.1 GCA_024641825.1 Desulfobacterales bacterium
CGAAAACAGTGCCGTTCCATTTCAGAGAGGTACTCATTGAAGATGGAAAACTGACGGTTAAAAATCATCAACAAAATAAAACCTTCGTCCTTACCATCGATCGAGGCATGGAAAGATCAGAGGAGTTCATGGGTGAGGCCGACATTAAACTGAAAGGCTCGTTCAACGATATTCCATTTAACGTGTCCGGAAAAGTCGGTTCGTTTGCGGGCATCACTGACCCTAATGTACCCTATCCTTTGGATCTAAAGGGCGATATTGAAAAAATAGAATTTACCGTTTCCGGCAAGATCCAGGATCCGGTGGCTGCAAAAGGCATCGATGTCAGATTTTCTGTCAAAGGCGATGATCTGGCCAAAATTGAAAATATCACCCAAAAACCCATTCCAATCAAAGGTCCGTTCCAGATTTCCAGCCACCTGGTTGCAGCCAAAACCGAAAAAATTCAAATGTCCGATATGTTGATAGAACTGGGAAACAGCAAATTAAACGGTTCCGTAACACTTGAACGTTCGGGCAAAAAGCCGCGAATATTCGGGGATCTTGTTTCCGAAACCCTCGATCTGCGTCCAATGTTAATAAATACAGAGAAAAAAGTAGCCGGTGCAAAAGAGAAAGCAACAAAACCTGAAAGAAAATCGGACAAACTGTTTCAAAACACCCCCTTAAAATTGGACGGTCTGCATCTTTTCAACGCCGCCGTTGATCTTCAAGTCAAACAATTGCTTTTACCAAAACTTGCCGTTGATAATATTGAAACCAAGGTAAGGCTTCAGGATGGAAATCTCACGGTAAATCCTTTGACGGCTTCCATCGGAGGCGGAAAACTGGTGAATCGTTTGAATGTTCAGGCAAAAGAAAATATGGCTGTTGCTGATGTCACCATGAATATCAAACAGATGAACCTGGGGGATATGCTTAAAAAACTGGAAATGACTCAATCCCTTGAAGGCATTCTCGACCTTGACATTAATCTGAAAGGTCGAGGAAAATCCGTGGCAGAACTAATGGCAGGGTTGAACGGTGATGTGGTTGCCTCCCTGGGAGACGGGAAAATACCCACCGGTTATTTAAATCTTATAAGTGCCGATATCGCCTCAACGCTCATGAGCGTCATCAATCCTTTTGGTAAAAAAATCGACAGTGCCCAAATTAACTGTGCCGTGTGTGATTTTAATATCACAAACGGAATGGCCAAAAGTGACATCATCGTCTTCGACGATCCCCAAAAAACAATGTTCAGCAAAGGAACGATAAATCTTAAAACCGAAGCATTGGATTTTAATATCGAAACCCATCCCAAAGAGGGGATTGGAACCCAAGATACCGCGAAATTAAGTATCAGCTTAAGCAAAATAACCAAACCTTTTAAACTGGGCGGAACACTGGCCAATCCTTCGATGGAAATCGATATCGTGGGTTCCGGAACCACCATCGGTGCAGCCCTTTTAGGACCGGTGGGCTGGGCTTATCTTTTTGTTTCAGGATCATCTGGAAAAGAGAACCCTTGCAAGAAGGCCCTTGAAATTGCTGGTAAAGGCGTATCCGGCACAACATCCAAAACCGGGAAAGAAAAAGAAAATTCCTCAGCCACTGAAGAGAAAAAGCAAGGTATTGGAGACAGGATATTAAATATTTTCAAATAATGATCCCCGGGGCATCCACGGAGCATTACAATCGGTTTATGCCAAAGTTTTGAATCTCAGCTCGTTTTCATCATGAATGATCCAGAACATTTCGAACGATCCTGGAAAGGGTTCCCCGGTCAAAAGGTTTTTCAATATACCCACGAATACCGATCTCTTTTGCCTTTTCTTCATCGATCCTTTCACTAAAGCCGGTGCACAGAATCGTCGGTATATCCGGACGAATTTTTAAGATCTCTTTCACCAGTTTGTCGCCGGTAATGCGGGGCATGGTCATGTCGGTAATCACCAGGTCAAATTGATCGGGGTCGGCCCGGAATAATTCCAATGCGTCAATGGGATTTGTTCTGACTTCCACCTGATACCCCAATCGCTCCAGTCGCCCCCGACCAATATCAACCATGGATTCCTCATCATCAACGATTAATATTCTTTCATTTCCTGTGGGAAATTTATCAGCAGGTTCCGTTTCTGTAACCGCTTCTTCTTCAGCCATTGGAAAAAGGATGCTAAAGGTGGTCCCTTCTCCCAATTTACTATCAACGAAAATGGCTCCGTTGTGACTTTTGACAATACCATGTACCACCGACAATCCGATGCCCGTGCCTTTCCCTACCTCTTTGGTGGTAAAATACGGATCAAAAATTCTGTCTTTAATCTCATGGTCAATCCCGGTCCCGGTGTCGCTCACCGTCAATTTAACATAACTGCCTGGGGGCAAATCCGGATAAACCGTCGCTGAGATTTGATCCAAATCAATATTCTCAATACCGATGGTTATCACACCGCCGGTATCTTCCATGGCATGAGCCGCATTGGTGAACAGGTTGATCAACACCTGGTTGATCTGGGTGCTGTCTGCAAGAATGGTATCGTCTGTGTCTTTGAGTATGTGCTGATGAATCTCAATACTCGTCGGAGTAGAAGACCGTAAAAATTTTAATGCATCTTCGACGATGTGAACGAGTTTTGCAGGCCTTTGCTTTGGATCCGTCTTTCTGCTAAAACTCAAGAGCTGTTTGACAACATCCCTGGCACGCAAACTGGCGGTTCGTATCTCGTTAAGGTTAGACTTTGCCGGATGCCATTCCGGCATATCATCCATCGCCAATTCCGCATTGCCTAAAATGATGCCAAGAAGGTTGTTGAAATCGTGTGCAATGCCTCCGGAAAGTGTGCCGATGGACTCCATTTTCTGGGCATGCAAAAGTTTGGATTCAAGTGCAGCCTTTTCCTCTTCGGCCCGTTTTTTTTCTGTAATATCAATGAGCGTCCCCAAATTAGCAAATTTCCCCATATACCTTATCGTTCGCGAATAAACCTCCACCCATTTTGTTTCTCCGGTCGCTGTTATCACTCTAAATTGATAATGTGGAACAACATTTTTTTCACCCTTTTGTTTTTTTCGGGCCTGCTCCATCACAAATGCACGGTCATCGGGATGAACCAATTTAAGAAACGCTCCCGGTTTCCAATCCATCAGTTCTTCAACGGAATACCCGCTGATATTTGCTGTCGTCTGATTGACGTATTTGAAAACATCATCTTGAATAATCAGAATAGCCAACAACGACTGATCTGAAATGTATCGAAACTTTTCTTCACTCTCTTTGAGCGCCTCCTCGGCCTTCTTGCGTGCAGTAATATCATGAATAATCGAATATAAAAGTTCACGACCATGCACCTTGATGGGACCGCTGTATACCTCTACATCTCGTATTTCCCCGCTATCCAAAAAGTGTCGAAAATACAAGTGCTTTCGCTGTTCCATCTTGACTTTTTCCATTACGTCAAGCACCTGTTCTTCTGTCAGCCTATTGATATCGGTAATCTTTTTGCGGGTCAGCTCTTCATAACTCCAGCCATAAAAGGAGACCGCTGCCGGATTGGCATCTACAATATTGGCGGTCTCAGGATCGATCAGGAGCATGACCGAGTGGTTGTTCTTAAAAAGACTCCTGTATTGCGCTTCACTCTCCCGCAGGTCTTTTTCAACCTGCTTGCGGCTTGTTATATCAAGTGCCGTAAAGGTGACACCCATTGACAAATCGTTTGAATCGATCGGCGTCGAACTTAGAAGTACATCAATCGTGGTACCGTCTTTACGCTGCCAGCGCGTTTCCACCGTCCCGGTATTTCGTTCGATAATTTGTGCGTATTTCTCCCGCCCGACATATTCGAAATCTTCGTCGTTGGCATATAATATTCTTGCACTTTTCCCCAATAATTCTTCTCTGGTATAACCGGTTATTTTGCATAACCGTTCATTGGCTTGCTGAATCACTCTATCGCATACCATGCCGATACCTGTTGGGGCTGCACGAAAGATGCTTCTTAAAGTGGCCTCGCTTTCTCTCAACGACGCCTCAATTTGTTTGAAGGAAAGCACCTCTTTTTCTAACTGTTTAACGCTTTCTTTCAAATCTTCATAGGTCGGTTTGTCGGCCATTTGAGTCATCTCCAATTGACAAAAAATTTAAGCGTGTGAAACTTGAATTATATAGCTTTATATGTAGAACTTGTTGTATTTTAAGCGGAATGACAATTTAAGTAAAGCGTTAATTATTCACTATCAACACCATACAATTGACAGGTGTTGTTCCATACGATTTCAGCCAGTGAGACAGGATCTTCCTGTCTCACTTTTGCAAGCGTCAAGAAGACCGACCGGACAAAGGCCGGTTCGTTTCTTTGGATGTGGTTTCTTTCGGGTGTCGGAGTCAAGTAGGGAGCGTCGGTTTCAATCAGAATTCGATCAACCGGAATCGAAGGCACCATCTTTCTCAAGTCCTCACCACGTCCCTTGATGGTCACAATGCCGGTAATTCCGATATATAGGCCCAAGTCAAGATACTGTTTCAGCTCATCCTCACTACCGCTGAAACAGTGCACAACTCCATTTCGGCCGGTTGTAAAATGTGTTTTTAAAATGTCGATCAGACGGCCGTTACTGTCCCGTTCATGGAATATGATCGGAAGTTTCAGCTCATCGGAAATTTCAAGCTGCCGGATAAGCCATTCTTCCTGAACGCTTCTGGGAGAAAACATTCGATTAAAGTCAAGGCCGATTTCTCCCCACGCACAAACACTTGGACTTCGGGCAAGATCCTTAAGCGTCTTCAGGACATCTTCATCGCAACTTTTTGCGTCGTGAGGATGAATGCCCACAGAAGCATACACCCCTGGTATGGATTCCGCTATGGCGACCCCCTTGGCGCAGCGTTCAAAAGTTGTTCCAATGGTCATGGCCGATACAACGCCGGCGTCATGCATACGATGAATGACATTATTCAAATCTTTGTCAAAGGCCCTGTCGTCCAAATGACAATGACTGTCAAAAAGTCTCACTTAAACCTCTTTCTCAACAGGCTGATGTCCAAATTCAATACAATAAAACCTTTCCAGCATTTACCATCGAAGATCAATGAGATCAATGGATTTTTGTGAAACCTTATGGATTGACTCTTGATATTTCCACTGTTTGTTGGCATTCTGTTGAAGAAATCCATAATTCAAAACAACAGACGTTTCCCTAATGATCGGTGCCAACAATTTGGTCAATCCTGAAACGCACGTGAGTGTTGTAACCCATATTTCCGGTATGCCCATTCTGGATTCAGAGGTCGAAGTTGGAGATCATTGGTCAGAGGTTAAATTAAAATTATTGGGAGTAGAAATGAAATCAGATCGTTACAAACGGGGTTGGGAGAAACTCAAAGAAATAGACGGCCGTGCCGGTGAACGGGTCATTGAGGCGCTTAAGGATATTGCCCCCGATCTGGCTGAATATACTATCGAGTTTCCTTTCGGCGACGTTTATTCCCGGGGTGTACTTTCACTCAAGGAACGCGAAATAGCGACAGTAGCGGCATTGGCCGCGCTGGGCAACGCACAACCGCAACTCAAAGTTCATATTCACGGCGCTCTCAATGTCGGCTGCACAAGACAAGAAATAGTGGAAATTATGATTCAAATGGCGGTGTATGCAGGATTCCCTGCCGCGCTTAACGGCATCTTCGCCGCAAAAGAGGTGTTTACAGAGCGCGATAAGGAAGGCGGAGAAAATTGATCATGCCGGAGCGATTCGTCAGTGAAGTCATCAGACCTGTGGTTGCCACAAGTGACACCTCACGCATGGCAACCGGAGAACCAGGACTCCCGCGCGAGTTCATGTGGCGAGATCGAACCATTAAGATCGCGGCCGTACTGCGCACCTGGCGTGAAACCGGAAAATGTCGCCATGGAAGTCCTGAGATGTATGTTCGCAAGCACTGGTTCGAGGTCGCCACGACCGCCAACAGTACGATGAAAATCTATTTCGACAGACAGACTCGCGGTGCTCACAAAAACGATAGATGGTGGCTTTTCACCATTTGTGAGCCAGAAGAATAAATCCGCATTAGCAAATCAAAACCTTGCAGGTATTCGCCTTCGAAAATCATTGAAATCAATTTGTTTTTTTTGAAACTTCCCGGATTAGCTCTTGACAAAAAAAGGAAATCATCCTTTATAGTTAGTGTTTATTAAAAATATGATTAAATAAACCATTTCAAAAATTTGAAACGCTTAACTTAGGTTTTAATCATGTTCTATTAAATAGGGACAGGAAAAATGTCTCAGATAAGCGGCTCTGTAATGGTAGTCGGCGGCGGTATCTCCGGCATGCAGGCGGCTCTCGATCTTGCCGACTCGGGCTTTTTTGTCTATCTTGTGGAAAGATCGTCCTCCATCGGGGGTATCATGGCCCAGCTGGATAAGACCTTTCCTACCAACGACTGTGCCATGTGAATCATCTCGCCCAAACTGGTCGAGGTCGGCCGGCATCTCAACATCGAGCTTCTGACATTGTCGGAAGTGGAAAGTGTCTCCGGAACAGCGGGTGATTTTGAAATTAAGGTGGTTCAGCACCCACGTTATGTAGATGTGGAGAAATGTATCGCCTGCGGCCTTTGCGCTGAGAAGTGCCCCAAAAAAGTCCCAAACGAATACGACGCCGGACTGGCCAAACGGAAATCGGCCTATGTCAAGTATGCCCAGGCCGTCCCCTTAAAATACACCATTGACGACAACTGCATTTTTCTTAAAAAAGGAAAGTGCAAGGCCTGCGAAAAATTCTGCCCCACGGGCGCGATCAATTTCGAGGATCGAAAAAAAGAAATCACGCTGAGCGTCGGAGCAGTAATCATCGCCCCGGGATGCAGTGTGTACGACCCCGTTGCTTACGATGTCTATGGATATCAAACATCTCCCGATATCGTCACCAGTTTGGAATTTGAACGTATTCTCGCCGCCACCGGACCTTATAGCGGCCACCTGGTAAGACCTTCCGATCACAAAGAACCGCAAAAAATCGCCTGGATACAGTGTGTGGGATCCAGGGATCTTCATCCCGGATCACAGTCCTATTGCTCCGGAGTCTGCTGTACCTATGCCATCAAGGAAGCCATCATTGCCAAAGAACACCTAAAAGGTGCCCTTGACACGGCGATATTTTACATCGACATCCGGACCCATGGAAAAGATTTTGAACAATACTATAACCGGGCCCGGGAAACCGGCGTCCGATTCGTAAAATCGAAAATCAGCAACATTCTCCCGGTTGACGAAACCGGAAATCTTGCCATCGGTTATGTGGACGAGACCGGACAACGGATTCAAGAGGCCTTTGACATGGTGGTCCTGTCCGTGGGTTTTAATGTTTCAGCCCAGGCAGTGAGTTTGTCCCAAAAACTGGGGATAGAACTGGATTCGTATCAGCACGCCGTCACCGGCAGCTTCGAACCGGTGCAGACCTCAAAACCCGGCATTTTTGTGTGCGGCACCTTTGAAAGCCCCAAGGACATTCCCCAGTCGGTCATCGAATCCAGCGCTTGTGCGGCCATGGCAGAGCAAATCCTGGGCAAATCCCGGGGGACCATGGCCCGAACAAAAGAGATTCCCAAAGAGACGGATGTCAAAGGAGCCCCTCCGCGAATCGGTGTATTCGTATGTCATTGCGGCACCAATATCGCAGGGTTTTTGGATGTTCCGGACATTGTCGAATATGCCAAAACCCTTCCCGATGTGGTCTTGGTCGAAGATAATCTTTTCAGTTGCAGCCAGGACACCCAGGAACAGATCACCCAGGTCATCAAGGAACAGAATTTGAACCGGATTGTCGTGGCCGCATGCACCCCCCGGACCCATGAACCGTTATTCCAGGAAACGGTCGTCAATGCCGGGATCAATAAATACTTATTTGAAATGGCCAATATCCGCAACCAATGCTCTTGGGTCCACAGCACGGATAGAGAGGCCGCCACTCAAAAAGCCAAGGATCTGGTTCGCATGGCCGTGTCTAAAGTCGGCCTGTTGACGTCGTTGTATGATCCTGAAATCGACATGAACCCCTCCGCTCTGGTTGTGGGCGGCGGACTTGCCGGAATGACCGCGGCCCGCAATCTGGCCAAGCAGGGATATTTCACCCATCTTGTTGAAAAAAGCGATACGCTGGGCGGGCAGGCTGTAAATTTATATGAAACCTGGGAAGGCGAAGATGTCCAGGCAAAGCTGGCCGGACTCATCAAGGACGTGGCAAACGATCCCAAAATTAACATTCTGATCAACAGCCAGGTCAAAAAAGTGGATGGTTTTGTCGGCAATTTTAGGACGACCATCGACACCGGGGGAAAGGAACAGGTCATCGATCACGGGGTGGCCGTTATCGCCACCGGCGCACAGGAATTCAAACCGGATCAGTATCTATACGGAAAAGACCCCCGGGTTTTAACCGCACTCGAGCTGGATCGAAAATTCATCGACGAGGATATTGACGTGAATGACATCCATTCAGCCGTCTTTATCCAGTGTGTGGGCTCGCGGATCAAAGAAAGACCCTATTGCTCCAAGGTCTGCTGTACGCACTCGGTAAAAAACGCACTCTTGTTAAAAACACTCAAACCTGAAATGGATGTCTTTGTGTTGTACAGAGATATGCGCACCTATGGATTACGCGAGGGGCTTTACCAAGAGGCCCGCGCCAAAGGGGTTGCCTTTATACGTTTTGACGTTGATAAAGAATTAACGGTTTCCCAAGACAACGACACGTTGACTGTCCGGTGTTTTTCCACCATGTTTCAGAGGGAAATCGAAATCAAACCCGCCCTTCTGGTTTTGGCCACCGCCATCGTACCACCTCAAGACAACCCTGTTGCCCCGCTGTTCAAGGTTCCGCTAAATGACGACGGATTCTTTGTGGAAGCCCATGTCAAGCTCCAGCCCATCGATTTTGCCACCAAAGGGGTGTTTGTCTGCGGGCTGGCCCATGCGCCGAAACCTGTGGACGAAGCCGTGGCCCAGGGGCTGGGAGCAGCAGCACGGGCGGCAACGTTTTTGGCTAAAAAGAAAGTGTTCGGCAATGCCATCGTTTCAAATATCGATGACCGGCTTTGCAGGGGCTGCCGAAAATGCCAGGAGGTCTGCCCCTATCAGGCCATCGGCTTTTTGGAAGATCGTATCCTCTGTGAGGTCAACCCGGCCATTTGCACGGGTTGCGGTTCCTGTACAGTGGCCTGTCCCACGGGTGCGGCCTCAATTTTTCATTTTGACGATGAAAAAGTACTGACCATGGTGGAAACAGCGTTTATTAATTGATGATTGTCGATTTTTGATTGTTTAAATGAGGAATGAATATATGGCTGAAACGTTCAATCCAAAAATCATTGCATTTGCCTGCAACTGGTGTGCCTACTCGGCCGCCGATCTGGCCGGTGTGAGCCGTCTCCAGTACCCCACTAGCCTGCGCATCATTCGTGTGTTGTGCTCCGGGAGGATCAATCCCAATTTTATCCTCAAGGCATTTGAAACAGGGGCCGACGGGGTTCTGGTGGCCGGGTGACACATGGGAGACTGCCATTACCTGGACGGTAATGTTAAGGCTGAAAAGATGTTTCAGATGACAACGGAACTGGTCGGCTTGCTCGGCATTGAGGTCAAAAGGCTTCGACTGGATTGGGTGTCTTCGGCAGAAGGGGTGCGGTTTGCCGAGATTGCGCGTGAATTTACGGAACAAATCAAAACATTGGGACCGTCTCAATTGAAACAGGCGGCATAGGGAAAGATAATGACGGCCATTGCCGAACTGGTGAATGCCACCAAAACCTATTATTGCCTTGATTGCGGGGTGTGTACGGGAAGCTGTCCGGTGGCCAGGGTGTTTCCCGAATTTTCGCCCCGGCAAATCATCGAGCGCTCTCTTTATGACCTTGAGGAACTTTCAGACCGTACCCTCTGGGACTGTCTCACATGCGCTCAGTGCAGCGTCCGGTGTCCGGCCGAGATTAATTTCCCTGAGTTTATCCGCCTGATGCGGGATGAAGCCCGAACCATCGGGTTTGACGGAATGCCTGCCCACAACGGTATGCTTCAAACCATCATGTCCCTCCAGACAAAGCATATTCACCAACATCGAACATCATGGATCGAAGATGGGAAAACAAAAGAGACCGGAGATGTGTTTTATTTTGTGGGATGCCGGCCCTATTTTGACGTTATTTTTCGGGATATCGATGCAGGATCCATTCAGGGCGCTCAACATATCCTCAAAATTCTGAACCTGTGCGGAGTGGAACCGGTGGTCAGCAATGATGAACGGTGCTGCGGCCACGATGCCCTCTGGAACGGCAATGCCGAAACCTTCAAACAACTGGCCCGACTGAACCTGGACACCATTAGATCATCAGAAGCAAAGCAGGTGGTTTTCAGTTGTCCCGAAGGATACCATACATTTAAATATGTTTATCCTGAATATTTTGGCGATCTTGGTTTTGAACCGGTTTATATTCTGGATTTTCTGGCAGACAAACTGAACCAGGGTGTCATCGAATTTAAAGATTCGGAAAAGAAAATCGTGACCTATCACGATCCATGCCGCCTGGGAAGGCTGGCCGGCATCTACGATGCGCCCCGCAAGTTGATCGAAGCCTTACCGGGCCTTGAATTCAGGGAAATGATCCGCAGCCGGGAAAACAGCATCTGCTGTGGAACCAGCGGCTGGATGAACTGTTCCAGCTGTTCCAAAGAAATTCAGATGCAGCGTCTCCGCGAAGCCAAGGATATTGGGGCAGATACGCTGATCACCGCCTGTCCCAAATGCCAGATTCACTTCCGGTGCGCCAAAGCCGCGTATCACCTTGACATTGAAATTATGGATCTGTACGACCTGGTGGCTGATCTATTGAAAATGGATTGAAGCCAGAAAGTAATATATTCTGTATATATATAGGGGATGTGCTTCCTCGTAGAACGATATTGGCGAAGTGGCTTCGTTATTTCAATGTCTTAGCAGTGGGGGAGACCGCGGCTCCCGCATGCTTTTCGCGGGAGAACGCGGAGGGGGCAGGAATGCCACCGCTGCTAAGTCGTTGAAATGACCAGACACGTAGACGCAAGAGTAAAACGGGGAGGCACACCCCCTGAATCCGTAGTATATTTTTAACCCTTTAACTTAAAAAGAGTCCTTTAAAAAATGATGAGTAAAGATGTTCTTATTATCGGCGGCGGCATCGCCGGCATCCAGGCGTCTTTGGACCTTGCCGATATGGGGGTAAAGGTCCACCTGGTGGAAAAGCTTCCCAGTATCGGCGGCAAGATGGCCCAGCTGGACAAGACCTTTCCCACCAACGACTGCGCCATCTGAATCCTGTCGCCCAAGATGCTGGATGTCGGTCGACATCCCAATATTGAGCTTCTGGCGTATAGTGAAGTGGAGAACGTTCAGGGACAGGCCGGAAATTTCAAGGTTTTTGTTCGAAAAAAAGCCCGGTACGTGGAAGAAAACAAATGCACGGGGTGCGGTGCATGCAGCGAAAAATGTCCGACCACGGTCCCGGATGTCTTTAACGAAGGGCTGGGCACCCGCACGGCCGTCTATGCCTATTTTGCCCAGGGCATCCCCTCCACCCGAACCATAGATCCTGACCATTGCAGACAATTGAACGGCAAAAAGTGCGGGATCTGTGCAAAGATCTGTCAGGCCGACGCCATCAATTTCGACCAAAAAGACCGGATTGTAGAACTTAACGTCGGCGCTATTATCCTGGCGGCAGGATATGATGTGTTTGATCCGTCTTTAATTCCCGAATATCGATACCGGGAAATTCCAAACGTCGTGACCGCCATAGAATTTGAAAGGCTTTTAAGTGCCAGCG
>JAHECI010000074.1:0-1184 GCA_024641825.1 Desulfobacterales bacterium
TCGGTGGACAGGGCATCCAGAAAGGCACGATGAAACGATGCATCGGTGATAGAATAAAAATCACAGTAGGGGCATTTTTTAAGGCAAAAAGGGATGTGGATGTATAACCCGGCAGGCTGCGCATCGATCTTAAAACCAAGGGAATTTTGAGGCATGGACCTAAATCGTCAAGGATCTATTGAGGCTCCCTGCAGGTCAGTTTCCTTAAAGCGAAATTTTCCGCTGTGGGCCGACAACCTGCAGGGAATGATATGTCCTGCGTCAGTGCTTCGCAGGGACGGTATTGAATCGGGTTAATGTTCAGGGGACGCTCGCATTTGTTCAGCTTTTAACGGTCCCTGCCAGCTCCATCCCCAGCTCCAGGGCTTTTCGGTTCATCTCCAGGAACCCCGAAGGAATACGGCTTTCCAGAACCTTCATGATAGATTCGGGTCCCACGAGATCCGCCATTCGGATAACCGCACCCAGCATGCAGATGTTGAAGACAATCGGTTTCCCGATCTTTTCCATGACAGCCGCATACATGGCCAGTTCCTTCTGCTGGGCATCGACTTTTTTCTCGGTTTTCACAAACCGCGTGTCGGTGATCAACAGTCCTCCGGGTCGAATGATGTTACAAAACGCATTGTATGCTTCCTGGGTGAGACAGATCAGTACATTGGGCTGGATCACCTTGGGAAAATTAATATTCGATTCGGAGATGATGACATCGGAGCGGGTGGCCCCTCCCCTGGCTGCCGGTCCATATGCCTGGGACTGTACAGCATTCATTTTCTCGTATAGAACGGCAGCTTCAGACAGTATGACGGCTGCAGTGATAATCCCCTGCCCGCCCGAACCTGAAAATACCAACCTGCATCTTTCCATAATTATTTCCCTTTCATCGCCCTTTCGATGATTTTGTCATATTCGCTGCAATATTCAGGCATCTCTTTTTGGACAAAAACACCCCGTTCAATGAGATCCGGATTCTCCTGCTTGGCTGTGGACCCTATGGGGGTGGTGTTGTTCTTGTAATTCTCCATCATGTCGGCAGCGCTTCCCAGCCGGTTCTTTCGTCCAAAATAGGTTGGACACTGGGTCAATACTTCCACCACTGAAAACCCCTCGTGTAAAATCGCCTGTTTGAGTATCTTTGCCAGTTGCTGAACATGATAGGTGGTGCCGCGGGCCACGAAAGAAGC
>JAHECI010000074.1:1284-11817 GCA_024641825.1 Desulfobacterales bacterium
GCCGATCGGGCCGAAGATCCGTAAGAAATGAGAATACACTCTGCATCTTCCAGGTAATACTCTTTGAAACGGGCGATCTGGTTCACATTGTTCTGAATCTTATCCACCAGATGGCGGAGAAGTCCATGAACCACCTTGGGATTGTCCGACGGAAACCCCCACATGTCATGGAACAGGCCGGTAACATTGTAGCGATGCACCCCCCCGAAGTCAGACATGGGAAGACGCCCGTCTTCCCTGGGCAGATAAGGATGATAGTCCACCCCTTCATTTACGGATGTCCGGAGTCTTTCCACCAGGGCGAGTTCTCCTTCCTCCGGCACCCGGAGCCGCTCCCGCATGTGGCCCACAACTTCATCGTACAGCAGAACCACGGGCGTTCGGTAAGTTTCTGAAATATTAAACGCCTCCACAGTGGTTTCAAACACATCCTGGTGGTTGGATGCCGTAAGGGCAACAATGGCATGGTCGCCGTGGGTTCCCCAACGGGCCTGATTGACGTCCCCCTGGCTCACATGGGTGGGAATCCCCGTGGAAGGCCCCCCCCGCTGAACATTGACAATGACACAGGGAATTTCCGCCATGATGGCATACCCCAACGCCTCCTGCATCAAAGAAAAGCCGGGACCGCTGGTGGCGGTCATAACTTTGCTGCCGGTAAGGGACGCACCGATAATGGCGCCCATGGACGCAATCTCGTCTTCCATCTGGATAAACTTGCCCCCTTTTTGGGGCAAACGACTCGACAGAAGTTCCGCGATTTCCGTTGAAGGCGTTATGGGATACCCTGCAAAAAAATTGAGCCCTGCATACAGTGCGCCCTCTACACATGCCTCGTTACCCTGAATAAATTTTATGTTTTCGGTTTTCATTGTCCATCCTGTTCGGTTTCTATTTCGATGGCAAGATCCGGACAGCGAAGCTCGCATAGATGACAACAGATACAATCCGAACGCCGCGCTGCAAACACCTTGTCAGTTTCATCAAGTTCCAGTACACTCTTGGGGCAAAAATGGACACATATGCCGCACCCCTTGCACCATTCCCGGTTGATCACATGGGCTTTTAACTTTGGTTTTGCCATTAAACTTTCCTCTTAATTTTTTGCCTGAAACACTAACGATAATGGTTTTGTAAAAAGTGAAGAACAGATTCACCACCTCTTAATTGCTTATTTGCATAAAATCTGAATGTCAAGAAAATACGCCCGACCATTGAAAAGTCGAAAATGCTGCGGGAAAGGCGTTTGCCCGGTTGAATCCCCGAAATCCGACCCAAGGAACTGTTGACGTTCACGCTTTTTTGTCATTGCAAGGCATCCATCGTTTAACGTTGGATAGGAATCGCCCGTCAATGGCGATTAAACCCAAAAATATCAATGTCATTCCTCCAAAAGCATTCCATCCGGGCGCCTCTCCCAGCACCATCACCCCCAACAAAATCGCGCTGACCGGTATTAAAAAAGTGACCAGCAGGATATTGGTGGCCCCCGCGGTGGCCAAAACACGGAAATAAATTATATAGGCCACCGACGTGCTCACAACAGACAGCCCCAGCAACGCTCCCCAAGTTATGGTACTGGGCGTCAGGTTCCAGGGCTGCTCGATGATTAAAGCCAAGGGCAACATCACCACCGCAGACGCGGACAACATGCCCGCGGATACCACCACCGGTGAAATGCCCTTAAACCGGCGGCCATAGATCGCGGCACAGGCAAATAAAAATGCCGCACCGAGAACGGCGATTTGACCGGTGACATGGAATCCGAATCCCTTCAAGGATTCGAACCCTACGAGAATGACCACCCCCATGAACCCCAGCAAAATACCTATTGTCCGATAGGCTGTTAAGCGCTCCTCACTGGTCAAAAAGTGTGCCAGAATGACGCTGAACATGGGGGTGGTTGCGTTGAGGATGGAGGCCAGGCTGCTATCAATGTATTTTTGCCCCCAAGCAATCAGACTGAAGGGAATAAAATTATTGAGCGCTCCCATGATGAGAAAAGAACCCCACATACCAAAGGACATGGGCATTTTTTTCCCGGATATAACCACATACCCCCATAGAATCAAAGCGGCGAAAGCCACCCGGCAAAACACGATGGTCAGCGGCGTCATATCCCGCAATGCAATTTCGATGAAGAAAAATGAACCGCCCCATATGACGGACAAAACCAGAATGAGACTCCACTCCCCAATGCCCATGGTCCGGTTAACATGTTTTACATCCCGCGGATGTCCGCGGATCGCAGGGTCATGAATGTTATGGGTCATGAATTCATTGTACCTTCGGGCCCGGGTTCTTTATGCATGATCTGCCGCTGACGATTCCCTATTTCAGCGCCCGGTAGTACCCGTCGATCTGATAGATTGCGGCCAGAGGATTATGACCCAGGAGGCGATCTTTCACGGCAAGTACGGTGCAAGGCGCTTGGGCGTGTTGAAGGAATAGGGAGTCATGCCCCACACACAACCCCAGCAAAACGTTGAATTGGGTTTTCGCATCGTTGAGTACCATGGCCTGCATAATCGGATTGCACATGGACTCGAAACACCCCATGGCGATCTTCTGATGGTCTTTAAGACCGATGGCTTCTTTGGGAACCCGTCCCACCTTGCAAATAACCGAGGTTAAATCCAAACCATGGGATGAAAAAAGCCGGTCCACCACTTTGGCCTCTTTGACAAGACCCGCACAAAATGCAAGACCGATGTGGGTGTATTTCATCTTTTTTGAAAATTCAATGATCTCTAAAATCCGGGGTTTCGCGGGCGTGACAAAATCATACCCGAGTTCCCTGTTGCTGTACCCCTCTGCTTCCTGGATTGAAGCTTGCTTGGCAAATTCTAAAACATCCGGATTTTCATACGCTTTTTGAGACATCCGAAGTAACGCTTCACCCTTTTCTGTCGGACAGTTGGGAAGGGATTTTCCGTCTTGGTTTCGGCAGACTCTTTCCGGCAATTTTATGGTGCAGCGCGCACATGTCGATTTGGAATCTTTCATGATCTTCATCCTTCGTTCGGACTGAAAAGAAAAATCAACCCTTAAGCAGACTTTGTTTCAAAATACAATAGCTTTTGATCTCTAAATGAAATTAGAGATCAAAAGCTAGTATTTTGGGTAAAAGTACCTTTTAGATTACACTCCGAACAGTTTAAAAATATAAGATTATATTTCTCACTCTGGCCGGGGCATATCTTGGGGCGGAGAGGCAATGACGATAAAAATCAAATCCTCAAAACCGGTATTCGAAATGCCGTGTTTCACGCCGGGCGGAATAAAGACCACCATTCCGGGACCCACCAGATGTCTTTTCCCATCCAATTCGATAATACCTTCGCCCTTTAAAATATAATAGATATTTTCAGCCGTCTCATGGGCGTGCACCTCACAGTAGCCTTTTGGCTGATAGCTGGATACCCGAAAGTCGAAATACTTGGAACCATCGGATTCATTGACCAGCAGCTTTGAAAATGCACTGAAATGGCCGGGCGCTTCGATCCAGTCGACTTCTGATGCTCGAAAAACTTTTGCTTTCATTGCCTCTCCCTGTTTATTCTTTTAGAGCCTGGGCCCATTCTGGGCTTCGCTACCGCTCGGTCCACTTGGGAACCGGATAGATCGCCGTGCTTGTTGCGACATTTTGGGGCCATACAATTTCAAATTTTCCCTTTTGGACTTGCAGAACCAGCGTTGGCAATTGATTCTGCCGCTCATACTTTCCATAGCTTTTGAATTTGACCGGGCCGTAGATGGTCATCATGTCGGTGGTTTCCAGTGCTTCTCTAACAGCCTCACGGGTCAATTCTTTGGCCCGTTTAATGGCGTCCAGACAGACGTAGGCGGATGCGTACGTTTGCGCTGCATGATACGGCGGTGCGACCTTAAATTTTTCTCGATATTTCGTATCGAAATCCATGGCACCGGGATATTTGACGGTTCTCTCCCACATGGTGGAGGTGTACACGTATTCGGCGGCATCCCCGGCTCCTGTCAGGTATTCGGGAATGGAATAGCCCGCTGCACTTCCGGCAAACATCTTCGGGTTGAGGTCGATCTCTTTCATCTGTCTCGTAATCAGCGTGGCATCCATCAGGTAAGAAATGGCGTAGACCACATCGGGATTCTCTTTCTTGGCCTTAAACAGCATCGGCTTGAAATCGACCACACCGGCCTCATAGTCTTCAAAAATCAAAACCTCGATGTTATTTTGTTCAGCCCAGGCCTTCATACCCTTTGCAACGCTGGTTCCGAAGAGGGTGTTTTCATAGAGGATGACCATGGTTTTCGGTTTCGCGACTTTCAAGAAAAAATCCTGAAGCCCGGAATCAAATTCTAAAGCCGGTTGATCCAACCGGAATATATAGGTCCATCCGGATTGGGTAATTTTATCTGCCGCAGCCGTAGAAATCATGAACGGAACCTTTTTCTTTTCGGCCAGGCCGGCGATGGGATACGTGATGGAACTGCTGTACTCTCCGGTGAGCATGATGATATCTTTATCCTCCACCAGTTTTTGTGCAGCGGTAAGTCCGGTTTCCGGCTTGCTTTGATCGTCGGCAAAGACAAACTCGAGCATTTTGCCTTTGGCCCCTCCGGCGGCATTGATCTCGTCAAGGGCCAACTCGAACGCTCTTTTTTGGTGTTGGCCAAACGGCGAATGTCTTCCGGTCAACGGCAGGGGAATACCGATTTTGATGGTATCGGCAGCAGCACACGTTCTAACATGAACATCTCCTCCCGCAAGAATGACCACCAAAGTCAAAATCATAACCATAGCTAATTTTTTCATGTATCATCTCCTTTGATTGATACCCTAATTGATGGAAAACAAAATAAAAACAGAAATAACTATTAAAATAATTATTTTTTGGGGCATCCTCGACTTTCGCTCAATTAGGGTGACATTAAAATATACTTCATCCTGCCTATCCAAAACGAGGTTCCCATCACCCCCTTTCCTATCAAATCATTGCAAGTATTTTTATTGTGAGCCATAGACGGTAAGGAAAAAATTGGCCTTAACGATTACATGACAAACAGATTTTTCCTATATGCCGAGATACGCCTTTCGAATATGGTCGTCGCAGACAAGATCCTTCCCCTTTCCGCTCATGACAACCCTGCCGTTTTCAAGCACATACCCTTCATCGGCCAGCTCCAGGGACTTCTGGACATTCTGTTCCACCAATAATACGGTGATTCCCGCCTGGTTGACCTCCTTGATGACTTCAAATATCTGACTGACCACCAACGGCGCCAACCCCAAAGACGGCTCGTCCAAAAGGATGAGTTTTGGTTTCAGCATAAGCCCCCGGGCAATGGCCAGCATTTGCTGTTCTCCGCCGCTCAAAGTCTCGGCAAGTTGATTCCGTCGATCATAGAGAACCGGAAACATTTCATACATCTCCTGGAGAGTTTTTTCCCGATTGGCTTTGGCTTCGGGTATGATTGAACCGACTCTCAAGTTCTCGTAGACCGTCATCAAGGGAAAGAGCTGCCGCCCTTCCGGGACATGGGCCACCGCATTTTCCACAACACGATATCCAGGCAAACCCGTGGTGATTTTTCCGTCGATTCTGATTTCACCCGAGCGCGGTTTGATAAGGTTGGAGATGGTTCTGAGGGTGGTTGTTTTCCCGGCCCCATTGGAGCCCACCAGGGCGACAATTTTTCCGGGAGGCACACGAAAAGATACATCCCAAAGTGCCTGGGCATCTCCGTAATATACGTTTAAATTAGTGACATTCAGCAAATTCCACTCCTAGATATGCTTTGATGACTTGTTGATCATTGACCACCTCTTCCGGGATCCCTTCCATTATTTTTTCTCCGTAGTTCAAAACGACGATCCTGTCGGAAACCGACATAATCGCTTTCATCACATGTTCGATGACGATGAGGGTCACGCCCCTTTCCTTTATTTTTCCAATCAGGTCAATGGCAACGGAGATTTCTTTTGTATTGAGCCCGGCCATGCATTCGTCGAGGAGAAGAAGCCGGGGTTGCGTGGCCAGGGCCCGTGATATTTCCAATAATTTTCGTTCGCCCAGGGTAAGGCTGCCGGCTTTTTTATCCATCTTTTCAATTTGCTCGGTGAATTCCAGCACCTCGATGGCCAGTTCTTTGACCTTCCGGGGATCTTTGGTTCTGCTGAAGGCCCCCACCATGACATTTTCCAACACCGTCATCCGGGTCAACGGCTTGACAATTTGAAAGGTTCGGGCGATGCCCAGCCGGCAGATTTGCGCCGGCTTCATACGGGTGATGTCTGTATCGTTGAAAATAATTTTTCCGTCTGTAGGGGGTAAGAAACCCGATATCAGATTAAAAAGTGTTGTTTTGCCGGCGCCGTTGGGACCGATCAGACCCACGACGTCTCCTTGTTCCACCGATAGATCGAAATCATGAACAGCGGTCAACCCTGCAAATTGCTTGGTCAGCCCCTTAACTTCAAGTAGCATCGTGTTGTTCCTCTTTTCTTCTGGATAGTTTTGCAGAAAGTGTTTTGGCGCCGCCCACGATCCCCTCCGGCAAAAAAAGAATGACCAGAATAATCAACATCCCGTATACCAGAACGTGAACCTCGGGAAAGAAGGAACGGAACCCTTCGGAAAACAAAACGACCACCATCGCCCCGGCAACCGGGCCCCAGAATGTTCCGATACCGCCGAGTGCCACCACGAGGACCACCGCAATGGACACATCGACGATGGAGAATACGATATAAGGGTCGATGAAGGTCGTGTAGTTGGCATAAAAGGCTCCCGCCACGCCGGTAAAAAATGCGCTGATAATCAGCGCCAACAGCTTGTATCGCACGGTGAAAATCCCCAAAGCTTCTGCCGCATCTTCGTCTTCCCGAATGGCCAGAAAATAATACCCTGCCCGGGTTCTGATAAAATGATAAATGACGAAAATTGTGAGCAGAAGCAGTCCGAATATCAGGTAATAGTATCCTATTTTGTTTTCCATCACCGGCGAAATCAGGAGAATGCCCACAGCGCCCTCGGTAAACGACTTCCAGTGGAGGGTCAACAGTCTCAAGACCTCTGAAAGGGCCAACACCGACAGGGCAAAATAAGGTCCCCTCAAGCGTAAACAGATCAGTCCCACCGGAATGGCGATCAGGGCCCCCGCCAGACCGGCCATTATAAAACCGATCCAAAGGGAAACGCCCAATTTAATGTAGAGCAAACAGGCCGTGTAGGCGCCGACGCCAAAAAAAACAGCATGACCAAAGGAAACCTGGCCTGCGTAGCCCCCGAGCAAATTCCAACTCAAGCCGAGAACGGACCACATCATAACCAGGATGATAAGCCCGAGATAATAATCGCTCTTTATCCATAACGGCAGCAAAAGAATCCCCAGGAAAAATAAGGCATGCCATTTATGCCGAACACTGACAAAATCAAACATTTTTAACATGTCCATCCTTAAAATAGTGTTTACAATCTAGTTTTACCCACGAGTCCTGATGGTTTAAAAATGAGCACGAGGACGAATATAACAAATCCAATCACATCTTTAAGTCCCGTGGAGATGTATGCCGCGCCCAGCGATTCGGCCACACCCAGGGTGATACCGCCGACAATTGCCCCGGTGGCGCTGCCCATGCCCCCCAAAACAACCACGATAAAGGCTTTTAAGGTAAATATCCCTCCGATAAACGGAAAGACATAATACAGGGGCATGAAAAGCGTTCCCGCCGCCCCCACCAATGCGCATCCCACACCAAAGGTGATATTCATGATCCGGTCGGTGTTAATTCCCATGAGGACGGCGGAATCATTATTTTGAGCCGTTGCACGAATGGAAGTTCCCAAATCCGTTTTCAGCAGAAATAGAGATAACATGCCGGTAATTCCAATGGCGATCAAAAAGTTCCAAAGGAGCGGCAAGCTGATGGATATATTTTTAATAATCACGTTGGCGTTGGAATAGCTGGTCAAAACCGTATAATAATTGGGAGAAAAAATCAGCAGTGCAATGTTGGTCAAAACCAAACCAATTCCGGCGGTTAATAGAATTTGATTCTCTTCAGGAGCTTTGGCTTTGATGACCGGGGAAATAATAAACCGTTGAAGAAAAAGCCCCAAAAAGAAAAGCAGCGGAACACTCACGATAATCGAGACGTACGGGTCGATGCCCCAGTGATTGAACAACCAAAAACAGGTGTACATGCCGATCATCAGCAGTTCACCATGGGCGAGATTTATAATGCGCATCACGCCAAAGATGAGGGTCATCCCCAAAGCGATCAGTGCATAAAGTCCGCCGATTAAGACGCCGGAAACAAGGGTCTGAATAAATACAGATACATCCATGCTAAAATCCTTTTAGTGTTACTATACGAAATGTCGCTATGGGTGAAGCGTCCGTTTAGGGTTGGAAGAATGTACTTTCTCTCAAACTGTCCGGCCGCCAAAGGCGAGTGTTTCTCGCATAACTCCATACCTTTTCAAGGGGTTGGTTTTTTATCATCGGTTAAAACCGGTTTCAAAACTTACAATTCATGGGGCGCAAGTCTGTGGCTAAAAACTTTTAGACGAACGGCTTCCCCTGCATTCGAATGAAGGTTTTGAAACCGGTTTTTATACCGACCGACAGGGTATTCAATAAACCGGTTTTTAAGTTCTCAAATTTCGTTTCCCGTAAGAAGGCTCCGGATGGGGAAACGGCGGAAGCACCCATGTACCCACTGAAGGTGCCATGGCACTTCGGTCCACAACCGCGTCAATGACAAACGGTCGATTCGATTGGATGGCATGCTGCAAAACATCCTTGAAGTCACCCGGTTTTTCGACTCTTGCGCCGTCTGCACCGCAGGCCTTGGCCAACGCAACGAAGTCCGGATTATAAAATTCCCCGGTTTTATCCTTTTTAAAGCTGGTCACGATCTCACGTCCCGGCCAAGCGCCGTTTGCCTGATGTCGGATGACGTTCCATCCATAGTTGTTAAATACAACCCATATTGCCGGGATGTCATATTCCACGGCGGTACACAGGATGTGGGGCGTCATCATGAAGCCGCCGTCACCGCATATGGACACACACACTTTGTCAGGGGCCGCGAGTTTCGCACCCAAGACACCGCACACCCCGAATCCCATGCCGGCAAATCCCCAGGACTGGAGCATGGCGCCGGGTTCAAAGGTTTTATAGAATTGGAGGAACCAGTTGTGGTGTTCTCCCACGTCGGAAACCAGAATTGCATCTCTGGGCAGAATATCCCGCATATCCCCCACCAGCCGCTCGGGTCTCATGGGGACGAGATCGGAGTTGAGATTAGAGCGGTTGAACTCATCCCAGCCTTTTCTCCAATTATCGATTTGATCGATCCAGGCCTTATTCCGTTGTCGATCCTTTTTCACCCGGCGCTCGGCCAATTTTAAGAGTTCTACGATAAATCCTTTGGCATCGGCCAATATCCCCAAGGTCGGCGGGTAGTTTCTCGCCAGTTCCTCGGGATCGATTTCCACATGGATGAGTTTGGTCGGCGGAATATTGAAGGTATATCCTGGAATCCACGCACTGGTCTGACGGTCGTCGAATTTCACGCCCAATGCCAGCAGAACATCACAAGACCGGCAGGTCTCGTTGGCCATGTACGTTCCATTTCTCCCCACAGGTCCGAGGCTCAGCGGATGATCTTCAGGAATAATTCCCTTCCCGTTGGCCGTTGTCGCCACCGGTATGTTCAGCAAATCGATCAGTTTCATGAGTTCCGGTGTAATTTCCGACAATGTCGCGCCATGACCGGCGATGATACATGGCTTATCGGTTCCCATGAGAAGTTCCAAGGTTTTTTCCACAAGTTGCGGACTACCGGCCCCCTTAAATGTTGTTCCCTCACGCCACAGATCCGGCTCGGGGACATCCACATCGGCCTCTTCGGCAAAACAGTTTAACGGAACATCGATGTTAACGGGTCCCGTCCTACCGGTCAACATGGTCTTAAAGGCCTGCCGTATTGCCAAGGGAATCATATCCGCGCGTGTGGGCTGGAAGGATTTTTTAACGTACGGTCGGATCACATTGAGATATTCAGCCTGGAAATGACGACCGGTCTCCTGAAAGGGCGCCCGATTGAACTGGGACGTGGGAACGTTTCCGGTGATGGCTAAAAAGGCCGAAGAATCCATCATGGCCGAGGCCAGTGATGTGACCAGATTGGTGGATCCGGGCCCACAAGAGGTAAACGTTGCCACCGGTTTATGGGCAACCCTAAAATATGCATCGGCCATGTGGCCTGCAGCCTGCTCATGTCTTACGGTCATGGTTTTTATTTTATCCTGCCGGTCGTACAGAGCATCCAGGAACCCGATAATTCCATGCCCGCAAACCCCGAAAAGGTAAGGCACCTTTTCTTTGACTAAATATTCCGCGATAATATCCGCACCTCTCATTTTTGACATTGGATTTCCTTCTTTATACGTTTTTGATGTTATACACGTTCTCTGTTAATGTCTGGGGCGACTTGTGGGGAGGTTGACCTCCCCACAAGCGTCCGGTTTTTACCAGGTCGCA
>JAHECI010000075.1:0-4295 GCA_024641825.1 Desulfobacterales bacterium
GTAAAGATGCAGATGGCATCCTTGTGGTCCGGGGTCACCGAGGATCCGGTTTTGGATTCGAGTTTTTTCCCTGGAGGTTTTAAAGATTTTTTATTCGATTTCCCCTTTTGGATGGCGGGGGTCTCTGAAGGTAACGCATCGAGGGGCTTAATATTTTTTTGAAGAATCCAGTACTCGTAATCCTGGTCAAGCTGGTATTTAATAAGGACCTTTCCGTTTTTAACCACAGGCCGCTGTTTCTGGTCTACGGCCATCCAGACTTTATTTTTTTTGAAACACATGCGTTTCCAGTCTATTTTGTCATGGGTCATGGGCGCTGGTCACTGGGCATTGGCTATCAGGGATCCGGGATATGAATGCCGGTCGGGGTTCGGCACCCCTGACACCTGGCACCCGATCCCTTGCGGTCAGGTGTAAAGGTGAAATCTTTTGCTCGCTTCTGTAAATGTTTTCAGGTCCTCCGACCAGGATTTTTCGATTTGATCGATATCGTCTAAATTTTCGACACGCCGCCGTATGGCGGGATCGCCGATGATAAGGTCGATGGGCTGTCTTTCAAACTCATACTCATAGGGTGGCGCCTTCCATTGAAATCGGTCGCCGTGATGGGAGATGACCGCCTGAAGCAGTCTGAGGGTCGTGATATATGGCATGAATTCATATGGATTTGTTACGTGGATCTGAAATCCTTTGCAGGCAGAGCCTTTCCATTTGTTGGACGTGGGTTCAAATACAACCGGTCTGAGTGTGATTCCCGGGAATTTATGGTTATCCAATGTTGATCGCATCCGTTCCGGATTCATAAACGGGGCGCCGAAAATTTCAAAGGGGAGGGTCGTTCCCCTGCCTTCGGAAACATTGGTTCCTTCCCACAATACCTGCCCGGGATAAACCATGGCGGATGCCGGCGATGGAAGGTTGGGTGACGGAGGGATCCAGGGCAGACCGGTATCCTGGAAAAACATTCTCCGTTTCCAGCCTTGCATGGGGATCACTTCGAGGTCAGCGTCGATATGGTGGTCATGGTTGATTAAAAGTGAAAGTTCGCCGATGGTCAATCCATGGCGCATGGGAATCGGGTATCTTCCCACGAACGAAGCGCATTCGCGGGTCAAAAGGTTTCCTTCGGTCATGGCGCCGGTTACCGGATTCGGCCGGTCCAGAACCACCACCTTTTTTCCGTACTTTTTTGCGGCTTCGAGACAGTAAGACACGGTGTAGATAAACGTGTAAACCCGTGTACCCACGTCCTGCAGGTCGATGATCAGGATGTCGATGGGATCCAACATGGTTTTTTCCGGGATTCGCGTCCGACCGTAAAGACTGAAAACAGGTATTTTAGATGATGGGTGGAGCATATCATCGGATTCGATCATGTTATCCTGTTTTTCTGCAAAAAATCCGTGCTGAGGCGAGTATAACGCTTTAAGTCGATTCGGAAAATTCCGACGGATCAGTTCACCGGCATGGGAAAAATTTCTGTCCACAGAAGCAGGATTGCAGAGCAGGCCAATTCGATTCCCGCGCATCCACCGGGGTGGAGAATCCATAAAATTTTCAAGACCTGTTTGAATACAAAACATTTTCGGACCTTGGTTTCATCGTTTCTGGAGATTGGAATCCCAATGGCGTGAACGCCGGTTCGGGAATGATGTTATTTTTACCTATCATAAATAATCCATGTCAAGGGGTATCTTTTTAAAAGAAGAAGTTCTAAAATATATTGATTTCGTTTTGGAATCTGCTATAACCCTAAATTAGCTGAAGGTGAAGAACAGAGACCTTTAATAAATTTGATTTTAATGCAAGGAGAACCTTTGGCTGGTTTATATATCCGCGCAAATAAAATGACGGTCGATGTTGTAAAATAATAATTATAGGGTGGCATCAACGGCTGTTCCGAAAGTAATACGGTAAGGTATAACAGCGTTTCAATGGGGTAGTTTTGATGAGAAAGATAAGATTTGCTAGCATATACCTCTTTACCCTGGCGATAATTTTCTTCGTGGTCGGCGCATACACGGAGTGGCATACCATCTCCCTAATGAAATTCAAACCCCTGGGTTATCCCAAATACCTTCATCTTATATTTTTCCTGGCAGGCTTTTTAGCCCTTTGTGCCATTTATTTTGCCGAAAAATTGGAAGTTCATGTTCTTTCCTCCATAAACACAGCATTAGAAGAAGAGATCGCCCATCGAAATCGAACGGAAAAAGCACTCAGAGAAAGTGAGGACAAGAACAAAAAGATTTATTCCAAAGCCAAACGCGCGGAGCAGATTTATCGTTCTCTTCTTCACTCGTCAGCAGATGCCATCGCCACGTATGATCTGGAAGGCAGAACCGTATATATCAGTCCTGCTTTTACGAAAATATTTGGATGGACCCTGGAGGAGATGAAAGGGAAGCGCATGCCCTTTGTTCCACAATCCGAAGGCGAATCCAGCATGGCCATTATCAGGAATCTTGTGGAGAGGGGAACCCCATGCCAGGGTTTTGAGACAAAACGCTACACAAAAGACGGGCGCTTGTTGGATGTAAGTATCAGCGCTTCGCGTTATAATGATCACCAGGGAAACCCCATCGGGACATTGGTTATTCTTCGAGATATCTCGGAGAAGAAACGGCTGGAGGCTCAGCTGCAGTACATCGAACGGATGGAAGCCATTGGAACGCTGGCCGGAGGTATTGCCCATGATTTTAACAACCTGATGATGGGCATGCTGGGAAATATTTCCTTGATTTTGTATGATGTCGGATCAGATAGCCCGCATTACGAAAAATTAAAAAATATTGAAAAACTGATTCAGAGCGGTTCTAAACTGACCAGTCAACTCCTCGGATACGCACGAAAAGGTAAATACGAAGTTCGGGCCGTAAATCTAAACCAACTGGTCGAAGAGAGTTCCGAGACATTCGGCAGAACCCGAAAGGAGATCGTAATTCATCGGGAGCTTACCGAAGATCTGTCGTCGGTAATGGGAGATGAGGCACAGATACAACAGATTCTCATGAATCTTTTTATCAATGCCGCCGATGCCATGCCCGGCGGTGGAGATCTTTTTCTGAAAACCTCGAATGTCACCCATGAAGACATTGGAGATAAATCCTATAAACCGAAATCCGGCGATTATATTTTGTTAATAGTTAGAGATACCGGCACAGGCATGGGACAGAAAGTCATGGATCGTATTTTCGAACCGTTTTTCACCACCAAGGAATTGGGCCGGGGATCCGGTCTTGGGCTGGCATCCGTATATGGCATTATAAAGGGACATGGTGGATATATCGATGTTGAGTCCAAGGAAGGGCAGGGCACCATCTTCAGTATTTATCTTCCGGCCTCCGAAAAATCGATCCGGAAAACTTCGAAAATTCCCCAGCGAATCTTGGAGGGAAATGAAAACATCCTGCTTGTGGATGATGAAGCACTGGTCATCAATGTGGGTGTCCAGTTGCTTGAAAAGCTGGGATACACAGTCCTCGAAGCACACGGCGGCAGAGAAGCGGTCAAGATATTCACGGAAGCTAACCATTCGATAGACATGGTTATTCTGGACATAGTTATGCCCGATATGGGCGGTAGTGAAGTCTACGACCGGATTAAGGTAATCGATCCCAACGTCAAGGTTCTTCTTTCGAGTGGGTACAGTATTGACGGGGAGGCAACGGAAATCTTAAAACGGGGCTGTGAAGGCTTTATTCAAAAACCCTTTAGCATGGAAGATCTTTCCAAGAAGATAAGGGACGTTTTGAACAAATCTCCCAAATCGCCCCATGATAGCACCTGAAGGCAGATCTCCTTTAGGGCGGAAATGGACAAGATGTCTCCCTAACATCCCGAAAACGAAATGATTATTGACATTCCTCCCTGTTTATGATTCATTTTTATTTAATCTTGAAAAACTTGGTCCTCTAGACCACAGGTCAGAGGTCTTCAGCTCAGCCTGGAGAAACGCTGCAAGAGTTTGAAGTGAACTAAAGTTTAAAGTGAGCTAAAGTTAAGGAATTCTGCCAATCATATAAAATCAGCGGAGCGACCTGCCCGCTTGTGCCTTGCAATGGCAGGCGGGAGCGACACCATAACTTTAGGCACTTTTAACTTGTACGGCTTTAACTAAAAAACCCCTTCCAAGGGTAATCCAAAGCAGGGTCTTCTGACCCGGATTCTTTACTTGTGTCTATATTGTTGTTCAAAGTGGCTTACACTTTCTTTTTATACTTTTTTGGAGCGTGAAACCCATGAAACCGATTGTTAAAAAACTCGGAATTATCGGCATATGTCTGTTTTTATTT
>JAHECI010000075.1:4395-9133 GCA_024641825.1 Desulfobacterales bacterium
TTGTGTCTATATTGTTGTTCAAAGTGGCTTACACTTTCTTTTTATACTTTTTTGGAGCGTGAAACCCATGAAACCGATTGTTAAAAAACTCGGAATTATCGGCATATGTCTGTTTTTATTTTCCACGGCAGTATTGGCCGAAACAAAGTATATTAATGACACAATGAAAATAACACTGCGAACAGGACCGGCCAATGATCGAAAAATAATCGCTCTGCTGAGTATCGGCCAAAAAGTTGAGGTCCTAAAACCCGGCGAGGAATGGACCCAGGTCCGGTCGGACGATGGCAAGGAAGGATGGGTGGTCAGTCGTTTCCTGACGAATAAAATGCCCAGCAGCATCGAGTTGGACGTATTAAAAAACAAACACCAGGCACTTTTGGCTCGAGACGCATTGCTTCTCGAAGAAAACAAGACCTTAAAAGGGGAAAACAATGCTTTCAGCAATGATCTCGCCGACACAAAAAAAAAGCTTCAAGCCCTGAATACATCCTACGAGTCGTTGAAGACAGCGTCTACAGAATTTCTCGATCTTCAATCAAAATATAAAAAAATGAGTGCAAAACTGGCGGAACAGACCCAAAAAGCGGATAAATATGAAGAGGATTTGACAAAACTTCTCTGGAATAAAAATATTAAATGGTTTTTAAGCGGAGCGGGTGTATTGATATTGGGCTTCATCATCGGTTTCAGTGCAAAACGGCACCGACGACGTTCATCCCTGCTTTAAACCTAAGTTGAGCGATTTTCGGGGAAGAGATGGGTGCAGATCGAATCAAAAATCACTCAATTTAGATTAAAATTAAAAGGGAGGTACGGATTCTGTTCTGCCGGTTGAATTCTAAGGATTCAACCGGGCAAGCTCATTCCCTGCAGCTTATGTGTTCAGAGCAAAGATTCCGGTTAAACGGGACTTTGGGTCGGCCCGTATTTTAAAAAAGGATAAAAATCCCACAATCAAAGATTTCCTGCCGTGTGTCGGTACCACACGTTAAACCGGTTTCAGCGGGTTTTCCGGGAATCTTCAACCCGATCAAATGGAGGTAATGGATGAATAAATTGGGGCTTGTTGAGGCGCTTAAAGAACAATCCGGGTTAACAAAAAACGAAGCTGTAGCGGTTGTCGACGTATTTTTTAACGAAATGTCGAAAGCGATGGCCAGGGGTGAGCGGGTGGAAATTCGTGGCCTATGCTCGTTTTACGTCAAACAGTACAAGGCATACACCGGCAGGAATCCCAAAACGGGAGAACCGGTTAAAATTCAGGCCAAGCGCCTTCCGTTTTTCAAGTGCGGAAAAGAGCTGAAAGAAAGAGTGGACAAATAAGAAATAATAAAAAGAGGGAGGAGGCGGGAATGAAAAAACTGAAAAAAGATCTGCAGACCATAAACAAAGAACTCACGGCACTCATAAAAAAAACAGAAGCCTTGATGACGGCGGTTGACAAGATCGGGTCACAGAAGACCGAAAAAAAACCCAAAGAGAAAAAAGTTCCGGCAGCAAAGAAAACCGCTACAAAATCAGCTTTTGATACCGTCCTGGGGATTGTTGGCCGCTATAAAAAAGGGGTTACCGTTTCCCGGATACAAGAGTTAACCGGATACGATACAAAAAAGATCGCAAATATCGTATATAAGGGTAAAAAGAGAGGACAAATCAAGTCCATCGATAAAGGCGTTTATTTAAAGGCTTGATGTTGCCGTTGTTCCAATACCCGAATCGAGTTCATACACCGTTCGTCGTTATCCACGAATCGGTACGGGTTTGCGTGTAACGAATAGCGCCCATTACCCAAAACATCCGAAAAAACGTTTTCGCTTCATTGGGACCATGGGGCTACGGGCATTCGCAATTCCGTTCCATCCACAGACAGGTCTTAGGGCCATCGGCAAAAGACCCGCTCTGCATTTGCCTTTGATGTATTCTTTAAATCCTGTTGAAGACGGAATTCGATGGGTTCCGTAATGGACTGTTTGCCCGTTGATCAAAATATAGATGACAAAGAAAAAACGATCCATAGGTGTTGTCTTAAAACGATTGTTTAAGTGGTCGTTGCCCCTTGCGGCGCTCATGGGCGTCGGGCTACTGTTATATTGCTGGCACCTTTCATTCCGGATCGACCAACGATTTTCAGGTCGGCGATGGCGCATCCCGTCTAAAGTATTTTCCGATACCACCCTCCTGTATCCCGGGCAACGAATAAATCGGCCCCTTTTTAACGATAAACTCCGTCGTCTGGGGTACCGGCAATTTGATCGTAATCCACGGAACAAAGGTGAGCTGTATTCGTCAGCATCGGTGGTGAAGCTTTTCCTCCACGATTTATCGATGCCCTCCAGACACAGAGACGGCGTACCGGTTCGCATCCGCTTTACCGGAGACCGGATAGAATCCATCACCCATTTAAACACGGAGGAGCCGATGCCGATTTTGGAGCTCGAGCCGGAGGAGGTGATGCTGTTCTTTGGCCCGGACCGTGAACAGCGGCGCCTCGTCTCCTTCGATCAGGTGCCCCGGCATGTTATCGACGCTGTGCTGGCCATTGAGGACAGTCGATTTTACCAGCATAAAGGTTTAGACCCCAGGGGGATTTTACGGGCGCTGTATACCAACTTGCGACATGGGTCCATACGTCAAGGTGGATCGACCATTACCCAGCAATTGGCAAAAAACTATTTTTTGACCTCGAAAAGAACCGTTATCCGCAAGTTAAAAGAACTTTTTTTGTCTCTCACCATGGAAACGATGTATGAGAAAAATGAAATTCTCGAAATTTATTTGAATGAAATCTATCTGGGTCAGAAAGCTTCGGTGGCCATATCCGGTATCGGCGAAGCGTCCTTTTTCTATTTCGGAAAATCCGTGATGGACCTTTCCCTGAATGAAGCTGCAACCATCGCCGGACTTATCCGGGGGCCCAACTATTATTCTCCGTATCTTCATAAAGAACGATGTCTAATGCGGAGAAACCTGGTGCTCGATGCCATGCACCAGAAGGGATGGATTTCAGATAAAGAGCTGAAGACCGTGTTGCCGTTGCCGATAAAAACGTTCGGCTATGGGACCTACGGTAACATAGCGCCGTATTTTATGGATTATCTGTCCGATCAGCTCAAGGAGCTCTATTCTCCCCAAGACCTGTCGAGTCTTGGACTTTCCATTTATACGACATTGGATACTCAGGTTCAAATGGCCGCGGAAAAAGCATTGAAGCGGGGTCTGGAGCGACTGGAAAAATCGAACCCTGCACTGGTTCGCAAAGACCCCAAAGAAAGGCTGCAAGGGGCGCTCGTCGTCATGCAACCCAAAACAGGCTACCTCCTGGCCATGGTGGGTGGGCGCGACTACGGTTTGAGCCAGTTCAATCGAATTACCCAGGCACGGCGGCAGCCCGGAAGTGCATTCAAACCCTTTGTGTATTTGAGTGGATTGGACACATTAACGCCGGCATCCATTCTTTCCAATGAACCGGTGACCTACGAAATCGATGGAAAGGAATGGCGTCCCCAGAATTATGCGCCCATGACCGCCACGCGGGTGAGTGTCAGACAAGCATTGGCAGAATCCATAAATTTGGCCACCGTGGATCTGGCCATGAAGGTGGGTCTGGATAAGGTCGTCAGCACGGCGAAACAGTTCGAGTTTTCGACATCTTTAAAACCGTATCCATCCATTGCTCTGGGATCCTCGGAGGTGATACCCTTGGAGCTTTCCCGGGCGTATTGTGTTTTTGCTGGAGACGGGGTGCTGCCGTACCCGTTGTCCTTGAAAGAGCTTTTGGATGAGAACGGAAAAATTCTGGAACGAAGGCATGTGAGTATCAAACAGGTTGTGACGCCTGCAAAAGCTTTTATTATGAACTCTTTATTGCGGAGTGTCGTGGAGACGGGGACCGCCCGTTCCTTGGGGGCCATGGGAATATCTTTTCCGGCTGCCGGAAAGACCGGTACGACAAACGATTATAGAGACGCTTGGTTTGTGGGATACACACCGGACATATTGGCGCTGATATGGGTGGGGTTCGACAACAACGATTCCATATTCGCTTCGGGTGCCGGCGCCGCTCTGCCCATCTGGGTCAATCTCATGAATGCCTTGCCCCAGTATGTATCCGGGGATTGGTTCAAGATACCCTCCGGGGTGGTTCAACGCATTGTCTGTTCCGAGAGCGGACAACTGGCTTTGAAAAACAGATGTCCCCATCCAATGGAAGAATATTTTCTCGACGGCCATGTTCCGTCAGACACGTGTCAAATCCACGCTGGTGAAAATCAAATTGGAAGGATAATCGATGAACTCAAAGGTTTTATTAATTCGTTTTAAATCGTTTTTGATGATTTGTATCATCGGATTGGGATGGGGCTTTGCAGGATGTTCGCCGGCTGTTTTAACGCCGTTGCCGGCAGATCGTCCGGATGAGCCCCCCCGTCAAACCGAAAAAATGGAGACCACGCCGGAAAAACCCAGCCCCCGTGCCCTGGCGGCGTTACAACTGACCGATCAGGGGCGGATATTTTTGGAACAAGGTCAGCCGGACGATGCCATCGGGATACTCGAGCAGGCCCTCAATCTAAATCCGACCAGCGGCATGAACTACTATTATCTGTCCGAAGCCTGGCTCATGAAAGGGAACATTGCCCAGGCAGCTGAATTCAATCGTCTTGCGGAAATCTATTTCAAGGATGACAACCCGTGGCTGGATCGTATGATGGAGCAGCGGGAACGGATTAAAAAACAA
>JAHECI010000075.1:9233-11807 GCA_024641825.1 Desulfobacterales bacterium
AAAAACAAAAGCCTCTATAGTATGGGTTAACCCTGCTGGCATGGGAATCTAACATTGACATGCCACCGGTGTTCAAATATAATTGTGCCAAATTTTTCAATAAAATTAAAGGGGAGATTCTATGCTTAAAAAAAACAGGAAGGCAACGGCCGAGCCCCCGCCACCCCCCAATCCCGTGGCTGTTAACCAAAAGACGGTTATCGGAGATCAGATTTCCATTGAAGGTGCCATCCGCGGCCAGGAGGATTTGCTCATCGAAGGTTCGGTGAAGGGGAGCATCGAGGTGAAAGCCCATCGCTTGACGGTGGGCGTCAAGGGTCAGGTGGAAGCTGAAATTCTCGCTGCAAACGTTACCGTCAGCGGAAAGCTGTCGGGTAACATTAACGCGACAGGGAAAGTAGAGATAACCAAAGAGGCTGATTTTAACGGTGAGATCAAGGCGAGGTCCATATCGGTGCAGGACGGGGCCTATTTAAAGGCCGTCATCGAGATGGAGCGTGAGCCGTTGAAGAGCATTTCCCCTTCGGGAAAACCCGAAGAAAAAACGTCCTCCGAACCGATCAAAGAACCGATAATCTTGGCGGGAAAAGGCAGCAAGGGGATTTGATCGTTGACTGCTTTCACTGCAGATCGGAAGAACACGGATCTGAAGCATGACTCCGGGGCGGTGGGCTACTCCAGCAATGCGCTGCAACTTTTTATGGAACATCTCCAGCAGGGACCCGAGACGAAGTTGCTGGACGTGGGGCCGGTGTGCCAGGAAAATATCAGGTTTTTCGCAAGCCGGGTAAAGAGACTGTATGTCTGCGATATGTTCATCCGGCTTGGCCGGTGCATTCACAAGGGCAGTCCCGTTGACCAAATCTGGGACGAACTGGACTACCCGCCCCAAAGTTTCGATGGAATTTTGCTGTGGGAGCTGGCCGACCGTCTGGACGATCCGGATGTCAAGCGTCTGGTGACGCTGTGCCATTCCCTGTTAAGATCCGGAGGGATGGCCATGGTCGTGGTTTTGGGCGATCAGTCGGGCTCCCCAGCGGCGAACACCTTTGTTGTGGGGCAAAACTTTCGGGTTCATCTGCGGCCTCAACGGCATCTTCACCTGCCGTTGCGCAGTCGCCAAAACCGGGATGTGTTGTCCATGATGGCGCCTTTTATTCCGGCCAAGTCGTTTATATGCCGGCCGGGTTTTATGGAATTTCTTTTCAGGAGAGAATAACCCGGCCCGAACCATTTACTCAACCCTGGGTTTTATAACATACCCTATTCGTATCTTGTCTTTTGATCCGGGCGCAATTTTCAAGGCTGCTGGGGTGAGGGCGAGATTCGCAAACATTGTCCCTGACGTCTTCATGCTGTCCAGGTGAACCTTTTCCGTGTAAATGGTTGAGAGGTTCTCCAGGATTCTTTTTCCGCCGATGACCTCGATTTTTTCCGGGTCAAAATTAATTTTTGAAAGGATCAACCCTTTTGGCAACTCCCCAACCCAGTCGATCTGGACCGGGATTTCCCTTTGGATGGTCTCATCGAGGGTGACCTCTATAACGGACGGGACGACCTTTCTTAAGAAAATCCCCGGCGGCAACGTAATGTTTTCCTGTGTAATGGAAAAAATATTTTGGCCCACCACCGCATTCCCGAGGTCCAATTTTACCTGAACTTTTTCAGGTTGAATCGACTTGATCAAGGTGCCGGAACCGGCCAGATCAAGACGAACGGTATGGACGGATGCCTTTACAATTTCGAACCTGGGATCTCGTTTGGTGTATTCCGCCGGAATCTCAAGGGTGATCAAGGAGTCCAACCCTTTTGAAAAACTGAGCCACATACCGGCGATAAAAAAAATGGACACGATGGCCGCAATGCTTATTTTGAATCTTTCTTTTTTCTCATAGCCGTTTTCTTCTTCGTACACCCCCATGTGTTCCTGCAGTATTTTTATAAGAGCCGCATTCCCTTGAATCTTTTTGATTTTGGAATTTTTGGCCACGACCACTTTCCCGGTTTCCTGGGACACGACAACGATCAGGGCATCTGTGATTTCCGCCAGTCCGAGTGCAGCCCGGTGACGGGTTCCGTATTGTGACGGAAGATCACTCCGGTACGACAAGGGAAGTATCACCCCCACCTCGGCAATTCGATCTCCCTCGATGATGGCGGCGCCGTCATGGACTGGATTGTCTCCCCAGAAGATACTGGTGATCATTTCTTTGGACACCAGGCCTCGGAGGGGAATTCCACCCTGGACCATATCCTTCAAATCTTCCTTAGCCGGCAGAACGATCAATGCTCCGATGTGCCGTCTGGCCAGTGTATTTACGCTGTCGGTAATGATTTGTATGGTCGTGGGAACACTTTTTTGGGGAAATCCCCAGAGGATGGCCTTTAAATTTTTTGCCTGAAGAACACTCCGTAACTCATTCCGGAACACAATGATGATGATAAGGGCGGCAAGCGCAGTAATTCCCTGCAAAACCCAGCTGGTTAAGATGAGTCCGAAAAATACAGCGATCCGCTGAAAGATCCAGAGGAGTGCAAGCCCGGTAAGGACTCTGAAAACGTACGTTTCCCTGA
>JAHECI010000076.1 GCA_024641825.1 Desulfobacterales bacterium
CCCCCATTTCAGATGTTTTGTGTAAAAGACTTTTTTCCAGGTGGCGCAAAGCAGGAACCAATCGGCCCCTGATTCGGGTCAAGGCAGATACGTGGAGGGCCGAAGGGATGACATCGTTGCTCGACTGACCGAGGTTAACATGATCGTTCGGATGAACCGGAAATTTTCCGCCTTTTTCCCCGGTCATCGTCTCGTTGGCTCTGGATGCAATGACCTCGTTCATGTTCATGTTGGTCGACGTTCCGGATCCTGTCTGAAAAACATCCACGGGAAACTGGGTGTCGAACTTTCCTTCCATGATTTCCTGTGCAGATGCGACAATCGATTTTGATATTTTTTCATCCAGAAGACCCAACTCTCCGTTCACCGTTGCAGCGCATTTTTTTATCAGCGCAAGGGAATGAATAAACGACCGCGGGAATCTAAGCCCGCTGATGGGAAAGTTGTTTATGGCCCGTTGGGTACTTGCCCCATAGTACGCATCTTCAGGAACCGTTACGGTTCCCAGGGAATCTTTTTCTTTTCGGGTTTTCATTTAAAATCCTTTCATGCCATTTTTTTCGGCAAGAACCACCCCTTCTCCCGGGTAGAGGTGACGTTGTTCCAGGGGCGTTGTCACTTTCGCTTCAGGCCAACAGCCCTCTTGGGGTTCGGCCCCTTCCAGAGCGGCTGGACTTGGATTTCGGTCTTTCATTTTCGGATGCTTCTTTAAATCCACACCGGCAACCGGTGCACTGAACTCGATGGGAATATTGTTGGGATCAAAGGCATAGATGGAGTGGATAAATCCGTGGTCTATGACTTCCGAGACCCAGATGTCTGCAGCTTCGAATCTGTCTTTGAGTCTCCAGAGGTCGTCATCGCATGGGACCCCCAATGAGACATGGTCAAATGCAAACGGCCCCTTGACCGGGACACCATGATCTTTTTCGGGTATATTTTCGACCTCCGGCCATTCGAAAAAGGCGATCATATCGTGCTCGGATATCTCGAAGAAATAATGCCTGTACTTGGTTCCGCCAAGGCCGGCCACAAGACGCATTCCTAAAAAATCCCGCCAGAATCTTATGGTGCCGTCCATATCTCTTGTGGCCATTGCCAGGTGATTGATCCCGCTGTATTTTATCATTTTTTCAACCTCATATTTTCGAAGCTGCACATCTTGGTCAGGGTGAACGCATTCGATTTCGTTACAGCGAAGCGACGGCGTGTTTCTCTTGGAAACCGACGGGCTGTTTGAAGGGCTTTAGCACGCGTTAGACCGAGCCGAATGAAATTATAATCTAACACATCCATCGGATATTTTATTGACGAAATGTTTTTTATAACTCTGGCACGGCTCGGGCTTACGGGTGCTCGAGCACAAGTTCCAGTCGGTTGGAAAGAGATATGCGCCGTCGTGGAGCGGTCTCTTTCTACTGGGACTCAAACGCAATTACCCTGACATCTTGGTTTGCGTTTAGTGCCTAATTTAACCAATAATACAATAAGTGTGCCAGTTAAAGTAGAAAATTTGCAAAATACTTGGCACGAGCATTGCATTTATTTTTCAGAAAAAGCAAACAAGTTTCTTTTAACCGCAGTAATTTTCAACAATCTTTAACAAATGCCAATGGAGGTTTAACATGACGAAAAAACGTTATAAAGTTGAAACATCGTGTCCACAATGCGGATGCAGTGCTGTTTCCCACCTGTCAACGGAAGAGATTAGAGAACGGTACGGTGACGTGCCGAATGTTGAAATGGAATGTGGTGAATGCATGATTAAATATGAAGCCGAAATGAAAACAGCATGTCCCGAATGGGATGCGGCATGCAGGATGAAAGAATAATCGGCATAGCAAAAGGACAGACACATGGCGTACGATTTTACCGCAGATGATGTATTCGAGATGGCTGAGAAGCTGGAAAAAAATGGCGCAAAGTTCTATAGAAACGCCGCTGAAAACGCGGACGATCCCGAGGCAAAGGCTTTCTTGATGCGTCTTGCGGAAATGGAGGATGCCCATGAAAAGACATTCGCTCTTCTTCGGTCGAATCTTTCCGAAAAAGCCAAAGCAGCCACGGTTTTCGACCCGCAACACGAATCCGCCCTTTATCTGCGGGCCCTGGCAGATACCCAGGTGTTTTTTGAAAAAGAAATCGATCTTTCTTCGATGAAAGCGATACTCAAGGCCGCCATCCTGGCTGAAAAAGACTCCATCGTCTTTTATCTGGGCATGAAGGATCTGGTTCCGGACACCCTCGGAAAGGATAAGCTGGACAAAATCATTAAAGAAGAGATGGACCATATCAGGATTTTAAGCAAAGAACTCATCGCCCATAAAAAATAGCGGCGGTTCTTGTTTCATAATACAATTATGTATCAAATATGAACATGAGACAGTTTTTAGCTGTTTCAACACCCAAACAAAACCCATTAAAGCATTTTACCATACTAACTGAAATAATGACGTGTTTTCCAAATGTATGGATCAATCGGAATAAAATGCGAATATTCAGAAGGTTATACATTATTTGAGTATTTTTTTCTATCTGGCACGGAACTTGTTACATTGAAAGGGGAGAAACTACGAAAATGGAGAATGCCCCTTGAAGTCCTGCGATAATAACATAAAAAGAACCCTTAATCTGGTGGATGAAATGATTCGGGTTGCAGATAAGGGTGACATCGATCGTGAAGATACGGGGTGCGGCATCCTATACGGTGTGCTGCGAGATGCGGCCTATAAGCTTAAAAAATTAGCCGAGCAGGAAAGGGAAAATCATATTCAAAAGGGATGGTGGGAAGAAGAACCTGAATAAAAATTGAAGCCCCCTGAAGTAAACCCAAAGGTATGTACTGCCTTGAAACAGGGGTTCGGATCGACGGTAAGAAATCTTATCCTTTTTGATATTGGCCCCCTACCCCAGCAGCCCATTTCTAGTGGGGGTTGCGCCCCGGTCAAAGAGAAAAAAGATAGGTTTCACAAGGTGAACTTCCCTTTTACAAACTTGCGGGGAAGTCTTGCCCTATTGTACTTCATCAATTTACCATAAGCATTCGCGCTTCAAGACAAGGATATTTATCAGCGATAACACTATCAACATCATAAAAGGAGGAGCAAACATGGCGAGTTTAAAAGGAACTCAAACCGAAAAAAACCTTTTAACTGCATTCGCAGGGGAATCTCAGGCAAGAAATCGATACACCTATTTTGCCAGCAAGGCCAAAAAAGAGGGTTACGTTCAGATATCAGATATTTTTACCGAAACAGCGAATCAGGAGAAGGAGCATGCCAAAAGATTTTTCAAATTTCTTGAGGGCGGCGAAATCGAAATCGCAGCAGCGTTTCCTGCAGGCGTCATCGGAACGACCCTTGAAAATCTGAAAGCTGCCGCCGCAGGGGAACACTATGAGCACACCGAAATGTACCCCGGTTTTGCAAAAGTGGCACGCGAAGAAGGATTTAACGAAATTGCCATGGTATTTGAAGCGATTTCCGTTGCGGAGAAACAGCATGAGAAAAGATATGCCGACCTTGCTGCAAATATAGATGCCGGAAAGGTGTTCAAAAAGGATGACACCGTAACATGGCGATGTCGCAACTGCGGTTATCTCCATGAAGGCGAAGAGGCGCCGAATTTGTGTCCGGCATGCGACCATCCACAGGATCACTTTGAACTGCTTGGGGAAAACTGGTAATCTTTTAATAAAATTCAGCCCCGCCTGCATTGCAAAGCATCGGCAGGCGGGCAAATACCCATCAAAGGAGGAAAGTAAATGGCTGAAAGACTTGAAGTATACAAATGTGAAATTTGTGGGAACATCGTAGAAGTCCTTCATGGCGGAGGCGGAGAACTGGTATGCTGTGGCCAGCCCATGGTTCGGATGGTTGAAAATACCGTCGATGCAGCCAAAGAGAAACACGTCCCGGTGATCGAAAAAGTCTCGGGGGGCATAAAAGTCAAGGTCGGCGGTGTTGCGCATCCCATGGAAGAAAAACATCACATTGAATGGGTCGAAATTATAGCAGACGGCAAGGCGTATCGCCAGTTTCTCAATCCCGGCGAAGCCCCGGAAGCCACATTTAATGTAACGGCAGATAAAGTTACGGCACGGGAATACTGTAATCTTCATGGGCTGTGGAAAGGATAATACAAATGCTCTCGGATAGGATGCAAAAAGGACTCAATGCACAGATGATCGCTGAACTCTATTCTTCTTACCTGTACCTATCGATGAATGCCTATTTCAAATCTGTCAATCTCGATGGATTTGCAAACTGGATGTACGCTCAGGCCCAGGAAGAGCTGATGCATGGCATGAAGTTTTACGGATTCATCAATCAGCGAGGGGGGCGGGTGACTCTGGAAGCCATTGAAGCGCCGCCTACCGAATGGGACGGTCCCATGGCAGTGTTTGAAGATACGTTAAAACACGAGCAGAAGGTCACCGGCCTAATCAATGATTTGATGGAAGTTGCTTTGGAAGAGCGCGACCATGCGACCCAGGTATTTCTACAGTGGTTTGTGACGGAGCAGGTAGAAGAAGAAGATAGCGTTGGCAATGTGATAGAGCAGCTTAAACTTTTGGGAGATGCCAAAGGCGGTCTTTTTATGATGGATCGCGAGCTGGCCAAACGACAAGCGCCTGACATGTCCACCGAGATTGGTTAAAGAGAATTAAAATGGCATTAAAAGGAGGTGATCCCTATGCCAAGCTGGAAATGCTCAAAATGCGGATATGCTCTCGAAGCGAATGCGCCGCCGGATCAGTGCCCTTCGTGTAAGGAAAAATGCGAGTTTCTTGACAACACCTGTTATACACCGGATTGCGAATTCGAGAAAACTGACAAGCGAATATAAGATACTGTTCTAAAAATTAAGGAGACGACCTAAAATGGCAAAGGTACTTATTGTCTGTGCAACGCGAACCGGAGAGACCCTTAGGATCGGCGAGCTCATTGCTGAAGGCATTCGATTTTCCGGTCATGAAACAACGGTCGTGAAAATCAACGCCATCAAAAATGAAACAGACCTCCAAGGGTATGATGCCCTTGTATTGGGTTCCGCCACGTATCACGGCGATATGATCCAGGGGATGAAAACCATGCTTTTTCTTGCTGAAAAGGCCGAACTTGAAGGTAAAGCAGGGGGTGCGTTCGGTGCTTTTGGATGGAGTGGAGAAGCACCGGACCGCATCTTCGACACCATGAAGAATATTTTTAAAATGGACATGGTCAGCGGCCCCTTAAGACTCAAATCGAGCTCTCTGGGCGGCGGGACTCAAATGGCTCAGGATTATGGCCGAGAAATCGCTGGAAAACTTTGACACTTACGCATCAATAAGCTGGGAAAGGAGAACATCATGTCCACACCAAAACATTGTCCGGGTTTTCAAAATTTTAAGACGCTGAAGTCGTTTACCTGCAAATGCCCGAATTGTGCAGAAGAAGTAGAAATCTTCTCTGATGAGTTTGACAGATCACATGTGTGCGGCAGCTGCAACCAGAAAATAGATTTTACCCAGTGCAAATTGGAAGGGGCGGCTTAAACCGTTGTTCCGATTTCAGCAGCCCATGCTCATTGCACCCAGTGATCCGTCAACGACCACCCGTAAAACGGGTGGCTTGAATTTTCGGCCTATGGCCGAAAAGGCAAAAGCACGTGAGTGCTTTAATCATTGCATTTGCTACCGGGTGCAACGCACCCGGTTTTTGGCAAAAATAAATTTCGGTGATGGGTTAATTCCTCTGTTTACCGGGTCTTCGATTCTCCCTTTTCCGGGGAGACTTTCGGTGGACATAACGGTCAGTGACAAAGAGTTTAGCATTTTTCCTTCGAGTTCAGGAGGCGAAGATCCAGAGACTCTGATATAGCTTTATCTAAAAATACAATTTCCTTACACTGACATTGATGAGACCGTGCGCATCGCTATAAAGGAGACGCTCATGGATGTGGTATTGCTTTCACGGCTGCAGTTTGCAACAGCCACCATGTTTCATTTTCTATTTGTACCCTTTACCTTGGGGTTATCGTTTTTGGTCGCCTATATGGAGACCCAATACGTCAAAACCGGAGATGAAACCTACCTTCGAATGACAAAGTTCTGGGGCAAGCTGTTCCTGATCAACTTTGCCCTGGGAGTCGTTACGGGAATAACCCTTGAATTCCAGTTTGGAACCAACTGGTCCCGCTATTCCGCCTATGTGGGGGATATTTTTGGATCCCTTCTCGCCATTGAAGCCACCACCTCGTTTTTTCTGGAGTCGACACTGATCGGCGTCTGGATTTTCGGGTGGAAAAAGCTTTCCAAAAAAGCCCATGCCACGGTGATGTGGCTGGTGGCCGTCGCTTCAACCTTTTCCGCAGTTTGGATCCTCATTGCCAATGCCTGGATGCAGAATCCCGTCGGTTTTACCATTCGGGAGGGAAGAGCGGAACTGGTGGACTTCGCTGCTGTTTTGTTTCAAAAATACGCCATCTTTAAATTTCTTCACACGGTCAGCGCCGCCTATGTTCTGAGCGCTTTTTTCGTCATGGGCGTCAGCGCCTATCATTTGTTGAAAAAACAAAATATCGATTTTTTTAAACGCTCGTTTAGGATTGCCCTGGTATTTGGAACGATTTTTTCCGTGATCGTGGTGGTTATCGGTGACATAAACGGCGTCATCGTTGCTGAAAAACAGCCCACCAAGCTGGCTGCCATGGAATCTCTTTGGGAAACCACCACCCGAGCACCGGTCTACCTATTCACCATTCCGGATGAAGAAAACGAAAAGAATACCATTGAGATCGGAGCATTACCCGGCATGCTCAGCTTTCTGGTATTTCACGATATCAACGCAGAGGTCCAGGGTTTGAAGGCCTTTCCCAAGGACGAAAGACCCCCGGTGTTGATCACCTCTTTTGCATTCAAAGGGATGGTGGGGCTGGGATTTTATTTTATCCTCGCAACGGTCCTGGGTTGGTTGAAACGGGACCGCCTGGTGGACAGCCCCAATTATCTTAAGCTCATGCTGCTGTCCATCCCCCTCCCCTATTTAGCTTGTGAAATGGGGTGGGTGGTTGCCGAAGTGGGCCGTCAACCCTGGATCGTGTACGGCCTGATGAAAACGTCCGACGCAGCTTCTCCCATCGCTACATCCCAAGTGCTGATCTCTCTCATAGCATTCTTGGGGGTGTATGGTTTACTGGGGATTGCCGGATTTTATTTAATTGCCAAAAACGCCCGCAAGGGCCCCGAGGTTGAAACCGGCAATTAACCATCCGGAAAACTCGGCGATAAAAGAACAGGAGGGAAAAATGGTTTTACAAACGATCTGGTTTTTCCTGTGGGGCCTTTTATGGGCAATATTCTTTATGACGGACGGATTCGATTTCGGGATCGGAACCCTCTATCCGTTCCTTGGGAAAACCGACCAGGACAAACGGATCATGATCAATGCGCTGGGCCCCCTGTGGGACGGAAACGAAGTGTGGCTCGTTACGGCCGGAGGGGTTACTTTTGCGGCCTTTCCGCTGGTATATTCCGTTATGTTTTCTTCCCTTTATTCAGCATTAATGTTGATTCTTTTTGCGCTTATTCTCAGAGGTGTTTCCTTTGAATTCCGTGGCAAGGTGGATCACCCGGTTTGGCGAAAGATCTGGGACAGCTGCATCTTTATCGGGAGCTTTGCACCGGCACTTCTTTTCGGCGTCGCCTTTGCAAATATTTTTCAGGGTATCCCCATCGATCACAACGGGATTTATCACGGAACCCTCTTTACACTCTTGAACCCATACGGGCTTCTGGGCGGCGTTCTTTTTGTTCTTCTTTTTCTCGTTCACGGGGCGTTGTGGCTTGCCGTCAAATCAACAGGAGAATTTCATGAGCGTGCCGTTTCCGCTGCCAATAAAATTTGGCCGGTACTTCTTGTGGTGGCCGTCGTCTTTTTGATCGCCAGCAAATTCTCCACCCGTCTGTATGACAACTACATTGCGCATCCGGTCTTTTTTTCCGTGATACTGACGACGGTGCTATCCCTTTTGGGCGTCAAGTTTTTTATATCAAAGAAAGCCTTTTTCAAAGCCTGGTTCGCTTCGGCCCTTACCATTGTCGGAGCCACCTTTTTCGGTGTGATCGGTCTTTATCCGAACCTGTTCCCCTCAAGCCTTAGCCCCAAATACAGCTTGACGGCATACAATGCCTCTTCAAGCCCTCTGACCTTGAAAATTATGCTGATTGTGGTAATATTGTTTATTCCTGTGGTCATCGGCTATCAGATTTGGGCATATCACCTCTTTAAAGATAAAATAACAGCCGATGATCTCGCCCATGAAGAAGCATACTAATTATTGAGCGGTCGTGGGGATTATGGTAAGATTTTATCCATCCACAAAAACTCCGCGACAGTTGGATAAATTGAGAAAACCCAAAGGAGATATTGAATGAAATCGATCATCGTTGTCGTGTGTTTCGTTTTAGCAGTTCTTTCCGCAGGTGTCATCGCCGCTGAAATCACGGAAAAAGGCCCGGCAGAAATTACCATTGACGGCGGCATAAGAGGAGCGGTCGATTTCCCCCACCAAAAGCATCAGAACACTTTGGGCGACTGCAAACTCTGCCATGACATATTTCCGAAGAAATTGGGCATCATAAAGGCGTTAAAAGACGAGGGGAAGTTAGAAAAAAAGCAAGTCATGAATAATTGCAGAGGGTGTCACCGGGACCTGGCCAAAGAAGGTAAAAAGGCCGGTCCGACGTCATGCACCTCTTGTCATTCAAAATAAGGAATTGTCGATTATGCTGGTTCTCGGATTGCAAGGAAGCCCAAGAAAAAAGGGAAATACAAATTATCTCCTTTCAATGTTCATGAATGAAGCCCAAAAGTATGGCGCGCAAACCCGCGTCATTGAAGCGGCCAAAAAGAATATCGTCCCATGTTTGGGCTGTGGTTCGTGTGAAAAAAACGGATACTGCGTCACAAAAGACGACGATATGACGCGTGAAATCTACCCCTTGCTCCGCGAGGCGGATGTTGTGGTTCTGGCCTCTCCCATATATTTTTATAATGTCACCGCCCAGCTTAAGGCACCCATCGATCGAAGCCAGACGCTCTGGTCCAGAAAATATAAACTGAATCTTACCGATCCGGCACGAAATTACAGACGTGGATATCTCCTTGCCCAAGGGGCCACAAAAGGGAAGAATCTGTTTGAAGGTGTCCACCTTACCGCACAGTATTTTTTTGATGCTGTCGGCGCCCAATTCAACGGCAGTCTGACCTATCGCCACATTGAAGACCACGGAGATATGGAAAAACATCCAACCGTTCATGGGGATGTAAAAGCGGCGGTCAAGGAACTTTTACTGCCGTTGGCTGGGAGAAAGAAAGTCTTGTTTGCCTGTCGGGAAAACGCCTGCCGCAGCCAGATGGCTTCAGCTTTTGCACAACATATCGCCGGCGATAAAATTGAAGCCGCTTCAGCCGGCAGTGAACCTGCAGCAAAAATAAATCCTGACATGGTGGCCGTCATGGCGGAAAAAGGGATCGACATGGCATTTCGCACAACCCGCCTTCTGGAAGCTGCGGCAATGGAAATGAAACCGGATATAATTATCACCATGGGCTGTGGTGAAGCGTGTCCTTTTGTTCCAGGTGCCCAAAGACTGGATTGGGATCTGTCGGACCCTGCCGGAAAATCGATGGATTTTATGCGGAATGTCCGCGACGAAATAGAAGAGAACGTCAACGCCCTTGTAAAAAGTATGTTCAATTGACTTTTTAACAACAACGGATAACATGCCGGTTGAATTGAAAGTCAAAGATTTGATGGTGCCCTCTGGATGATGATGCGGTAACCACCGCCGATAACACGCTGAAGGAAACCGTCCCGGAGTAGAAATAGACCACCCATAATCAGTTAAGGAGAGTTAAATGGCTAATCCCGAAGAGATGTATCAGTGCCAGACCATGAGTTGCGGATATATCTATAATCCTGACAAGGGAGACCGAAAAGGAAAAATTCCCAAAGGAACTCAATTCGCCGACCTTCCGGACGACTGGAAATGTCCGGTGTGCGGTGCAGGCAAAAAAATGTTCAAACCCCTTGCCGGACCCGGCTCAGCGATGGCTGGAGATTAAATATTCATAATCGGACACAGATTTTTTAGTTTAAATTTTTTATTTAACAACCCAAAGATCGATTAAAGAAAAGGAGGTTTCAAATGGATAAGTATGTATGTACGATTTGCGGCTATGTGTATGACCCGGAACAAGGTGATCCTGACAATGGTGTTGCCCCAGGTACAAAATGGGAAGATGTTCCCGATGATTGGGAATGTCCGGTGTGTGGCGCATCAAAAGATGATTTTGAAAAAGAATAATTAAAAGGCTGGAGGAAGATGAGACCTTTAGAAATAGCAAAGGGAGTTTATAATGTTGGCGTGATCGATTGGAATATAAGAGATTTTCATGGATATTCCACATATCGGGGGACCACCTACAACGCCTTTTTAATTGTCGATGAAAAAATCGCACTGATCGACACCGTCAAAAAGAATTTTTCCGATCAACTCATCGAGAACATTTCCAAAATCGTCGACCCCAAAAAGATCGACTATGTTATCAGCAACCATACCGAAATGGACCATTCCGGCGGGTTGCCCCGGATCATGCACAGAGTCGGTGAAGACAAGCCCCTGTATTGTTCAAAAATGGGGGCAAAAAATCTTGCCCGGCATTTCCCCCGAAAGTGGAACTATCATGCCGTGGGAAACGGTGAAGAACTGAGCTTGGGAAACCGGACCCTCACGTTTCTTGAAACCCGAATGCTTCACTGGCCGGACAGCATGTTTACCTACTTGAAAGAAGATAAAATTCTTTTTTCCAGTGACGGCTTTGGCCAGCATTATGCAGGACATGAAAACTTCGACGACGAGGTCGGCGATGAGATCATGACCCATGCCAAAAAATATTATGCAAACATTCTTCTCTTGTACTCGCCGCTGATACTCAAGCTTATCGACACGGTTACGGAGCTGGGCATTGAAATTGACATGATTTGTCCGGACCATGGAATCATCTGGCGCAAAGATCCGGGTAAAATCATTTCTGCCTATGCCCGATGGGCAAAACAGGTGCCGAAAAAAAAGGCGGTGGTCATTTACGATACCATGTGGCACAGCACGGAAGCCATGGCCGATGAGATTGCGGCGGGAATCGCCCATGAGGGCGTTGGGGTAAGGCCCATACACATCCGAAGTTCACATCGCAGTGAAATTATGACAGAGGTTCTGGATGCCGCTGCCGTAATTGTGGGATCGCCGACTCTAAACAACCAGCTATTTCCCACTGTAAGCGACTTTCTGACCTATATGAAAGGACTGAAGCCGATCAACAAAATCGGCGCGGCATTCGGCTCCTACGGCTGGAGCGGTGAGGCGGTCAAAATGATCAATTCAGCGCTTGAGGATATGAAATTTGACCTCATAGATCCGGGGGTCAGGCTTCAGTATGTGCCGGATAAGGCGGGGTTGAACGCCTGTTTCGAGCTTGGCAAAAAAATCGGAAAAGCCATCGCCGGGCAAGCATGAAAATACCTGCCGTTGATTTGAGTCGATGCAGTTTATGTGGCGCATGTATCGAAGTGTGTCCTTCTGTCTTTAGACTCAACGATGTAGGATATATCGAAGTAATCGAACGCATCTCATATCCTGAAATCGAAGTCGACGAAGCCATAAAGTATTGTCCGGAAGATTGTATTTACTGGGAAGACGCCTGACCCGAAATTCCCAACCGATGGAAAAGACGTTGCCCCGGTTCAA
>JAHECI010000393.1 GCA_024641825.1 Desulfobacterales bacterium
GGGAGGGAGAGTTATGGCATCCACGGCGCCTAAAACCTTGGATGTAAAATCGTCTACGCCGACTTTAATACCGCCGTCACCTTCAATGTGCGCCCATGAATGTCCGAAATGATAATAGTAATCCTCAACCATTCGAAACCCGGATGCGTTTTTGTATGCCGCCCTGTCAGAGGTTGCCACCGGGGTTTCCTTCTCCAGGAGGTCATGGACAGAACAATGTTCGCAGGTATAATTATCGGAACATTCCTCGGGAGATTCTATCCGTCCTGACAAAAAGTGGATGCACGGTGTTCCAGCGACGTTATATTTTTCTTTCACATGTCTCAACCAAGACGCTTGTCTTTCTTCTCGATCCGAATCGATTTTTTCGCCCATGGCGGATATCATTGCCCGGTCAAACGGGCAGTTGTAACAATCATAGTCGTAATCGCACCGCCTGAAATTAATGACTCCGGCTCTCATCCAGACACATTTATCTTCGGACAAATAAAAACCGGGAAGATTTTTTTTCAGTTTCTCATAAAGGACGAAAGCAACTCCGTCATGTTGTAGATTCTCAACATATTCCGGACCGGTTACCGCAACCACCTTCTCATAATCAAAAGGCTGATCAATTCCGATAAGTCTTTTTGAACCGACATCTTTTTTTTTCTCGGTATTCGATTTGAATTCATTGGGTTTCATAACGATGACCTCCTTTAATGGCGCTGCAAATCATTATGCAGTCCAAACCGAACATTCGAACCTTCCAGAGCCATATCAAGGGAACCGCACTTTATTCATCTTTTGACAATTTAAGTGCAATGAGAGTGCCAGAATTTGATAAAACATTATTTTAATTATTTACCTATTGGTATTATTACTTATTTTGAAATCATAAATGGGATGAACCCGGCACGGCCTTTTAAAGCCGAACCGGAAGAGTGATGACTTTGGCTATACCGGGAAGAGACGCGGGGGGACATTTCACCTAAATTTATATAAATATCAAATGGATAAGCAGGTGTCTCATATGGCTACACACGGTGTAGCCATTTAACTACAAGCCATGGACGAATCGGTTGCTCAACCAAGTTTATCCTGAAGATAAATGGAGCAATACTCGCAAAGATGAAGGGACATCTCATCGAGTTCCTCGATACTTCCGGAGAAATGCATGAGACACAGCTTATGCTCACAGTGAAGAAGATTGAAAAGATGGCCCAATTCATGAAGGGCCACCTTCGTTGCCCGTTCATGAATGAGGGATCCGGAAGGAGAAGAGCCGTCAGGGTTCTTTGCCAACCTGAATAATGAGACCAAACCACATGTTCCGCCCTGCCTCGCCTCACCAAAGACATGGGTAAAAATGGGAATAAAAAGGTCCTGATTTAAAACAGCGATAATCTTATGGTGATCGCTAAATAGCATGGATTCGAATGTCTCGATGATGATGCCGGCATTGTATTGCAACCGTTTTTCATCAAGGGCGTATTCAGGTTGTCCCAGAGGCGGAAGAATTTGAGTGGCCAGTTTGAAACATCGGGTAATATGGTCTGCCATAACCTTTAGGACGATTTCGGGAACTTTTCCAAGGGGTACTAAACCGACCGGTTTTTTATTTGAGGTCATGAGAAAAGATATTCCTGAAAAGAATGGGCCGACTGTCCAAGGCTAGGGTTTCCTTTTCAAATTGTACCGTTTAATCATTTTGTGCAAGGTCACCCTGTTAATTCCCAGGGTTTTGGCGGATTGTGTTACATTCCAGGTGTTTTCCGCGAGGATTTTTTGAATATACTCCTTTTCCATTTCACGTAACGATAGAGATTCTGTAAATTGTATGCCGTACGGTTGAATGAAAGAAAAATCTTCCGTCCTGAGTGTCCGGGATTTTGAAAGTACAACCGCTCTTTCAATGGCATTTTCCAATTCCCTGACATTTCCCGGCCAGTCGTACTGTTTTAACAATCCCATGGCATCAATGGTGATATGGTCTACTTTTTTATTCGTTTCCTGACTGTACTTTATAAGAAAGTGTTCAACAAGCAAGGGGATGTCCTCCTTTCTTTTTCTTAACGGCGGAATTTCGACCATGATAACATTGATGCGGTAAAAAAAATCTTCTCTGAAATTATGTTCAGCCACCGCTTTCTTCAGATCTTGACGGGTGGCGGAGATGAGCCGAAAATCTACGTCAACAGGCTCTCTGCTCCCAATACTTGTTATTTTCTTTTCCTCCAGAACCCGCAAGAGGTCCACCTGCATTTTGGGACTTATTTCTCCAACTTCATCAAGGAACAGGGTCCCACCGGAAACGACTTCCAAAAAACCCTTTCGAGCACGGGTCGCACCGGTAAACACCCCTTTTTGATGCCCAAAAAGTTCACTTTCCAAAAGGGATTCCGGTATCGCACCACAGTTGATGGCGATAAAAGGTAGATGGGATCGGCGACTTTCAGCATGGATCGCTTTTGCAACCAGTTCTTTGCCCGTACCGGTTTCCCCGAAAAGCAAAATAGAAGAATCACTCTGGGCAACCTCTGGAATTAGACTGAAAACCGCCTCCATCGGCGGTGATTGTCCGATAATGTTATCAAACCGGGTGATTTTATCTAAACGTCCTTTCAGATAATTGTATTGTGATACAAGCCTTTTTTGAACGGATATCCGCTCCATTACAAGAGAAAGCTGATCCGGCTTGAACGGCTTGAGCAGGTAGTCGGTGGCGCCGATTCGCATGGCCTTTACCGCCGACTCTATGGATCCATAGGCAGTAATAATGATCACGAGCGTATCCGGGTATTCTGTCTTAACTTTTTCCAGCAATTCTATGCCGTCCATCCCGGGCATTTTAATGTCCACAAAAAGGAGCTGAAAAGGATATTTCTCCAGCTTCTCCAAAGCGTCAAAGCCCGATGAAGCGGTTTCCACCACATGGCCATATTTTTTAAACCAGTGAAAAAGAGACTTGCGGACAATTTCCTCGTCATCCACGACCATAATACTCATCTTTTTATCCATGGTATTCCTCCATCACATAAAACCTAAAACCGGTATAAACTATTCTCTAAATCGAGAACGGCTTATCTTTTGGGGTGCCGATATTGCCAGACCGCTTTACTGGCAAGCGTTTGTTTTATTGCAATTTAGCTACACACTCGCCGCTTTGC
>JAHECI010000394.1 GCA_024641825.1 Desulfobacterales bacterium
ATGATTTGGTGGCCTTTATTGCAAAGTATCCCGAAACCGAAAAAGAATGGGGAATCGTGGGACTTGAATACGCGTCGTTTCGGACCAAAGCCGAACCCCTTCTGGCCCACATCGACAACTTTAGAAACTGGATGGTTCCCTATCCCCTGGACGGCATTATCACGTTGCTTCAGAACGGAATTTTCCAAGGCAAGGATGCCTATGAAAAGAATTGGTGCGCCCTTCAACTGGCGGTGCTTCTATCGAAAGAAAGAGTCGAGAAGGGTCTGATCGGTCAAATCCTTGATAAAACCGTCCGGGACGACCATGGCAAAATTATTTTAAAACCCGAAGATCAATATTTATTGAAGGGTATCGAACACAACGAAAAATGAGCGTTTATCCGGATGAAAACATGCGTCGTACTGTGGAAACCGTCGAACCGATACTGAAAACTACCAAAGGAATCCTGGATGTGATGTGGCTGGACCGAAAGGCCCGGACCCAAGTCGCCGACATGGAGAATCGAGCCCATAGCGAGGTGCTTTCAGGCAGCGGGGGCTATTATAATGAAGGGGTTATCAACGTCCTTGATAGAGAGTGGGTTTGTGTGGTTTTGAACAACAATGCGTTCAGACACGCCACTGCGCCGTCCCTTTTCTGGGTTGCCGGCGATGTCGTCATCGGGGAAGAGGTGACGGATCCCCAACGTTTGCGGGCGCTGGTCAAACAGGATAACGTCAAAATACTCAAAAAAAACTTTGTGCTGTATTATGACCGGATGAAATCGACCCGGGGCCAAGTCCCGGTCTTTGTCATTCGGGGGCTTCCTTTCCCTGAAATCGAAGGGGTTACCGGCGTCCGGGACGTTCTTTCGGCCTCTCCCATCGGTTCTGTGGACATCTATCTCAAGGAGCGGTTTGGCTGGAGCACCGAAGCTCGAGATCTTGGCACCATTCTCATCGGATTTAATCGATCCTGAAGGCGTTTACTCTTGGTATAGAATTTTCGTCGGCACCACCGGCTTCAGATGGGGAAAGGGATCTTTTTGGTGGGGGATATGGAGCGCTTCCAGGAATTCATCTTTAAACCCTTCCAATGACGCCAGATCGATATATTCCACCGTTCGCGCCACCCAGTCGGATTCAGATCTTTTTTCCCTGTTCAACAGCGTGATAAGGGCACCGGTACCGGCGGCATTCCCCACGGAAACGATCTTTTCAGGATCACAGTCTGGGATCATTCCCATGATAAGCGCCTTGACCGGATCGATGTGAAGCCCGAAACCACCGGCGATCTTGACCACATCGACCCGGTTGGTTCCCCACTCCCGCATGAGAAGTTTGCACCCGGCATAAATGGCCGCCTTGGCGAGCTGGATATGACGAATATCCTTTTGGGTGATGGTAATATCCCTGCCGATGGCGGTTTCATCGGCCCATGCGATGACAAATTCCTTGAGCTGGTTCTCTGAATTGACCCGATAGCGGGACGATTTTTGTTTTTTATTGAACGCACCGCTTTTGTTGATAATCCCCGCACGGTAAAACTCGGCCAGGATGTCCATAATCCCCGAGCCACAGATGCCGCGGGTTTTTAGCTCGGCAGCCTCTACATAATTAGACCAGGCGTCATTTCCCACCACTTTATAGGTTACCTCATGGGTTTCAGGGTCGACGGCAATACGTTCGATGGCACCGGGTGCGGCACGCATCCCGAAGGTGATTTCGGCGCCTTCAAAAGCCGGACCGGTGGCGCAGGAGGTGGACAGAAGACGCTCTCTGTTTCCCAGAACCAGTTCGCCGTTGGTGCCGATGTCGATAATCAACTGAATCTGATCGCTTTTATACGGGGCTTCAGCGGTGAGGACGGCCACATTGTCGGCCCCCACAAATCCGGCCTCATTGGGAAGGATGTGGGCATAGGCCGAAGGGCAAATGTTGATGCCAAGATTCCTGGCCTTGATATTCAGGCTTTTCTGAACCACCGGCGGGAACGGCGAACGTGCAACATGTCGGGGGTCCAGCTGGAGCAGGATATGGTGCATGATGGTATTGCAGACGATAATGGCATCTTCAATATCTTCAGGAACCAGACATAAGAATTCGGTGTCTGTTTTTTCCCGCTGCTTTTGGGCGTCGGGGTCATCGGATGCTTCCGTGGTGTCTGCCCCATGGGTATCCTCCGGCCATGTGGATTGGAGCAGCGCTTCGATCATACGGTTGAGGGCTTCGCCAATGTCCTGACTCATCTGACGGAGGCCGTCTTTATTTTGCAGGTGGTAATTGATGCGGGAAATTACGTCCTCTCCGTACTTGACCTGGGGATTCATGATATATTGGGTGTCGAGGATTCGCGCAGAATTCAAATGCACCAGAGAAGCGACAACGGTGGTGGTTCCGATGTCCACGGCAATGCCGTAAGTGTCCGTCACCCTTCCGGGAAGGACACGAATGATTTCCCGGTCCATCCAGACACTGACGGTGACCTGCCAATTCTGCTCCCGAAGCCGTATGGGGAGATATCTTAACACATCGATATCGCAGGCGTACAGACTGTCGATATCACAGCCGAGATCTTTTAGGCCGTGTTGCAGGTTTAACGCACTCAAGATGCGTTCCAAATCCCCTCGGGCGTCACCCGCCGATGGTGGTTCCATGATTAAATCGTATTTTATTACAACCGGATCGTAATCTACGGGAAGCAGGCGGGGACGCTTGGAGACGATCTGCTTGGAAGCCCTGGACTCTTGGGGTACGAAAACCAGGGCGTCATCTTTGATGGCGGCACAGCAGGCCAGACGCAATCCTTTTTGTTTTTCGGGCCGGGTAATGAAATTCGATTCTGTTTTCTGCCACCGGGAAAGGTTATTGCGGTGGGAAGTTATGCCATATTTTGGATAGTGCCCCTCGGCAATCAGTACCTTGCACTTTCCACATGACCCTTTTCCACCGCATAACGATTCAATATTCTCTCCCAGCTCTCGAGCAGCTTCAAGGACGTTCTTCCCTTTAGAAATCTTGCCTCGATGGCCCGACGGCTGGAAAATAATGGTGGCGTTGTCCATGGTTTTTCAATTCCATTCCCTTGCCGGCATTTATCCGCTCTTTCGAGCTCTGAACCCCTTTATCCATTTCATACCGTGGGGATCTCTGGCCAGAATCAGAT
>JAHECI010000395.1 GCA_024641825.1 Desulfobacterales bacterium
TCGTGGCAATTTTTCTTATGCCTTTTTTCTCTATCAAAAAGGCCATGGCCGGAAAGGCAGATGGCACAACCGGGGGGAAGGAGCGCCAGATGAACTTACCTAAACCCAGATTAAAAGGAGAAGTCTCTGTAGAGCAGGCCATTAAACATCGTAGAACCATTCGGTCATATCTATCAAAACCTTTAACCCTGGAACAGCTCTCACAGATTTTCTGGGCTGCACAGGGTATCACCGGGGATGGGGGCTACAAAAGGTCGGCCCCGTCTGGTGGTGCTTTATACCCTATGGATATCTATGCAGTAGTGGGTGATAATGGCGTGAAAGGACTAAAAGCGGGTATCTATCATTATGATCCTCATAAACATGCTGCATTGTTGATTACAGAAGGGGACTTCAGAAAGGATGTGGCCAAGACAGCGCTCTCACAGATGTGGATGGCCAGCGCCCCCCTAAACCTGGTGATCACTTCAGAATATAGCCGGATTACGGGCAAGTACGGTAGCAGGGGAGAAAGGTATGCTATGATCGAGGCAGGCCATGTAGGGCAAAATATCTTTCTCCAGGCGGAGGCCCTTGGTCTGAGAGTCGGGATCGTGGGTTCTTTTCATGACAATGATGTGATCCGGGTCATGAAAATCAACAGATCCCATGAACCCCTGCTCATCTTGCCTGTGGGATATGAGGCATAATGTGGTTGGGGGCAAATCTTGATCCTTGATTATCAGGCTTCGCTCAGCGAGCTTCCGTCTTCGCTTTTCAAGCTTCGGGCTTCGCTCTACGAGCTTCGACCCGAAAAGTCGACCCGACTATACGACCCGACACAGTCGGCCTGACAAGAATAAAAAATACCGCAATCAATTTGGAATGCCATTAAAACGGCACAAATCAGAACGGACCGATCAGAGTGCCCTGAGAAGGGTTAGGGGTTGATTCCAACATGAAAGAATATTCATCGGGAGGGAAGCATGTCCGATATACCGCGTGAATCCAGCAAGACTCTACGGCGTCACGACGTATTCATCAGCTATAAGCACGGAAAAGATTTTGATCTTGCGAAATCCTTTTCAGAGTATCTTAGGGCTCGGGGGATTCAGACTTATATGGACGTCGATTATGAACCCATAAAAGATCCCGAAGGGCTGGCCATGGGTCTGTCTGCGGGTCTGGCACTCTCTCCGATACTGCTTGCTTTTATCTCCCGAGAATACTTAGTGTCCAAATGGTGTCTTGAAGAACTCCGTCAATTTATCTACGCTCGTGGCGTCATACTTTCAGATGAAGAGGTAAAAAATCGCGATCTTCTATCTCCAAAGGGTCAAGCCATTGCCTTGCTATCCAAACAACCTCATCCAATGCCTATCATTTTTGTGGTAAAAGATGAAGGCATTGGGTTGGAGGAAATCGCTTATGCTCTGTCTCAAAAAGACTTAAACGAAACCTTAGGGGATACCAATCGCCGAATAACGGTAATAAGAGGTATGCCAGAGGACCCTCGAGCCTTCGAGGATGCTCTCGAATACATGAGGGTCAGAGGAATTGATGCCGCACATTACATATCTTATCTGCCGCTCCTATCAATTCATACAATGTCAACCGGGGCGATAGTTGAAAAACTTGTTGGCCTGATTAAAGAATCTCTACAGAGATTCAATGAGTTTGAGAAGGCTGATCCCACCCTACAAAATATCCACACAATTTGGACGAACCTGTGGGACCGTTATGGCAATGTGTCCGGGCTTCGTGGAATCGATCCCGACAGGGTGATCGACGTCATGACCCGACTACTTATACATGATCCAGACGCACAAGGCGATATGGAGGCCAATAGCAGCAACATAATAATTGACCTGCTCCATGCAATAAGTGCTGGAATATCCCGGGTGAGCTACTTCGACCGGCGGGCGGCACGATCTCGATCTTCAAGACGATTGGCAGATTATAGTATGTATCTTCCTGTTGTTCCCGATACTTTAAAAGAATTTTTAAAATCCCTCAGAGAAAAGAGGGCGTTCATGACCCAGAATAATCTCCGTCCAGCAATCGCATCCGGAACGCCGTTGGATGTTTTGTACACGGAGGCCATAGAGAGCGATATAATTCGTCCACTTCAAAATTCCTACTATTTGTTTAATGTTCGGCATGGCCGTAATAGTAGGGTCGACATTACAGTTGTTGCGTGTCTTGCCATCAATATCTGCCTGGGCTTCGAGACGATATCGGGATGGGATTTGTTGGAAGAGGTTCTTCTGACGCCGCTGTTGAGGCACGAGGACATTCGGAACCTATTTCCGGGGCCATTTCAATCTGAGTCCATGTTGCGAGAGAACCTTGAAGTTGAGGAAACATACGATTTGTTAAAAAAAAGGTCTGAAGATAAGCAAAGAAGAATGGAACTCATTCGACGCGTTAAAGAATTGGAGGGTAAAAAACAAAAGTAAATGGGAGACGTTGGGGTCGCAATAAGGGGTAGGGGGAAGCAAACAGAAGAAAAAAGGAAAGAGGAAAGAGAAAAGAGAAAAAGGCCCCTTGTTAAATTCGTACCAGTTAAACAAAAAACGGACAGGTTTCACCCCGATGGAATATAAATTTCAAATGCATTCCATTGGGCACAGCAGGATAAACTCTACTCCTTTTCTTCGAAAAATTTAACTGGACCCCGATAACGGGATTTCCGTTTCACTCCGACAGGCAGGGATCAGGGGCAAACGCAGCATTTACCTGAATAAAAAAACGATTCATTCATCGTGCCTTGGACGATATCTGTAACTAAATTGATAATGAGATACTGGCAAGTTATCACCAGAGTTCGAGATTAAATTTTAACAGAAATTTATAGCCGTTAAGTTTTTTTAAACTTACCTTTTTCTCTATAGACCATTCCTATAAAGCTGGGATCGGGGTTACGTCTTGATTAGTGATTAGCTGTTGACAATTAATGAACCGGGTCTATGGGACGTAGATAAAATTATAAAATTCACATCGACTGCCAAGGGCCTGGGGCCAAACCTTGATCCTCGTTTATCAGCCTTCACTGCAGCTTCAGGCTTCGCTCTGCGAGCGATGACCCGACAAGACGACCCGACAAGTCGGCCTGACAAGAAAGAGGAATAAAATAAAGCAAGCGCTCTAAGAACCGGGAGAT